>JAERMN010000395.1 GCA_016844625.1 Deltaproteobacteria bacterium | reverse complement strand
CGCGGTCGAATTGGCCGATGAAATCGCCGGTGTCGTAGACCATGTAATGAAACGGATGCTTGCCGAGGTCGTAGGGCATTTCGTCATGACGAATCAGATTGCGCCTTCGAACTTCGGCGGGGTCTAATTTTAATCGGTGCGCGATCATGTCCGCCAGCCGCTCGCGGACAAAATTCGCCTCGTAGCGTCCCGGACTTCGATAAGTGCCCACCGGTGTTTTGTTGGTGAGCACGCAAAAAACGTTGGCGCGAAAATGTTTTACCCGGAACGGACCGCGCAGCATGGCCGACGCCGAGATCGCCGGCACGCCGCCGTGGGTGCGCGTGTACGCGCCCATGTCGAAAAGTATTTCCGCGTCCATGGCGACGATGGTGCCGTCATTTTTGACGCCGATTTTGACGCGGTGATTCTGCTGGCGCGATTGATTCATCGCTTTGAGATTTTCCGAGCGGTCTTCGATCCAGCAAATCGGTTTACGAAAATGCATCGCCGCGAACGGAATCAAAAAATCTTCCGGATAAAACTCGCCACGGGCGCCGAAGCCGCCGCCGACTTCGGGCTCAATAAAATGGATCGTACTCTGCGGCAGGCCGATAAGCTCCGAGAGAATGCGCCAGTTGGTGTGGGTCATCTTGGTCGGACCCCACATGGTGAGAAGTCCGCGGCCATCGTCCCACTCGGCGACCAAGCCGCGATTCTCCAACGGCACGGCGGAGTGGCGCTGAGTGGAAAAATGTTCTTCGAAGATCAAATCGCATTCTGCAAAAGCGGCGTCGACGTCGCCGACGTTGACTTGGAAATTCGCCGCGATGTTGTTGGGCGTGGCGTCGTGCAGTTGCGGCGCACCCGATTGCATGCTTTGACGCGCGTCGGTCACCGCGCCGAGCGGCGCATATTCCACGTCGATCAGCTCAAGAGCGTCTTCGGCGATGTAGCGGTTCTCCGCGACCACCACGGCGACGGGATCGCCGACGTAGCGCACTTTCGTGGTAGCGATGGGCGTCTGCAGCGAACGTTCGAGTCCGGGAATGACTCCCGTGCGCATCGGAATGGTTTTTAGCCCCGGCATGTCGGCGGCAGTGAGCACGCCGATGACTCCGGGCAGCTTCAATGCGGCGACGCTGTCGATTTTGCCGAGACGCGCATGGGCGTGGGTGCTGCGCAGGATCGCCGCGTGCGCCATGCCAGGGCGATGAATGTCGCCGACAAATTTGCCGATGCCGCGTAGCAACCGGACATCTTCTTTGCGTCTAACTCTTGCGCCGATGTAGGGCATGGGAATGCAGTTTCGAGTTTTGAGTTTCGGGTTTCGAGTTGAATTAAGATGCCGTACCGAATTCGTTGTTACTCTTACTCCGCGTATTGTTCCTTCTCCCCTTGCGGGAGAAGGCTAGGATGAGGGGTAGTCAAATGGCGCCCTCGCGCTATCCCACAGGGCGGCGACGGAAGCGGCCCGGCAGACGAAAATCTTCGTTTTGCCTTTTTCCTTTTTACTTTTACCTTACTGAATCACCTTATCCGCCTTCATCAGCGTCCACTGCGGAATCGTCAGGCCGATCTGCTTCGCCGTCTTGAGATTGATGACAAGCTCAAACTTCATCGGCTGCTCGACGGGTAAATCAGCCGGTTTGGCTCCCTTGAGAATTCTGTCCACGTAATATGCGACGCGCCGGTAACTTTCCGCTTCGTCCGCCCCGTAGTACATGAGCCCGCCGGCATCTACAGCTTCTCTGCTGTAGTACATCGACGGCAATCGGCTCTTTAACGCAAAGTCCACAATCCGTTTTTGGTTATTAAACATTAGCAGGCCCGGGGGCACGTAGAGTCCGTCCGGTCGCCACTTACTGATCGCAGCGAATACGCTATCGAAATCGTCCTCAGCTCGTACCCCCCAAGACCGAATAGTCAACCGCAGCGCACGCGCCGCCTCCGGGAGAGTCTCTTTCACCTCGAGTGCACTGGACGGAGAGGCCGGATCGTAGAGAACCGCGACACGGGCAAGTTTCGGAACCGCTTCTTTGAGCAGCTCCAGCCGCTTCCCTCCTAGCCCGACTTTACCACCCTCGGGCTGTATTCTCCATATTTCTTAACTGACAAGGTTGCTCTAAGCCGCATCCTACGCGGCTGAGCGGGGCTTTCATGGCCGTGATCGCATTCTCCCTAGGGGTGTATTTTGTATGACCTAAGATTATACGAGCTATCATCAGTTTCAGTCACCATCGGAGCACTATATATAGGTAGTATTTATGACAAGAGTACAAGGTCTTGACAATCCAGAGATGTTTATTGTATGACCTAATTAATGGCGAGCCTTATTAAAAAGCTCATCGGCGGCAGGCCGTACTACTACCTGCGCGAGTGTCGGCGCGTCAACGGCAAGCCTAAGATCGTCTGGCAGGAATACATCGGCACCCCCCAGCAATTGGTCCTTAGACTCACCAACCCGCAACCCCAAGAGGGTGTGGTCCGTGAATTTGGTGCGTTGGTTGCCGCCTTCCACATGGCTAAGCAACTCGATATCGCTGCCACCATCGACCGCCATGTCCCCAAGCGCGGCGCTCAAGGCCCTTCGGTGGGGCACTACCTGCTTGTCGCCTGCCTCAATCGGTGTCTCGCTCCACGCAGCAAGGCCAAGATCGGTGAATGGTATGAGAAGACCGTTCTGCCTCGCCTGCTGAGCACCAAGGTCTCTCAGCTGACCAGTCAACGGTTTTGGGACAACATGGACCGTGTCGACGAAAACGCCATCATCCATATCGAGCGGGAAATCTCTGCCACTGCGGTCTCTCGCTTTGGTCTCGACCTGCGGTGCCTGCTTTTTGACGCCACAAACTTTTTCACCTTTGTCGACAGTTTCAACGACCGACCACAGCTCCCGCAGCGAGGCCACAGCAAGGAAGGACGGGATAACCTGCGGATTGTCGGTTTGGCTCTGTTGGTCACCTGCGACGGTGATGTTCCGCTGTTCCATCACACCTATGCCGGCAACCAGCATGATTCGGTCACCTTCGGCAGCGTGACCGAAGAATTGGCCGAACGGTGCCGCACCCTTGGTAAGGGCGTCTGTGACATCACTTTGGTCTTTGATAAGGGGAACAATTCCAAAGAAAACCTCGCGGTTGTCGAGCAGGGGCCGTTTCACTTCGTCGGCTCGCTGGTGCCAACGCAGCATCCAAAGCTCTTGGCTATCAAGCGCACGCAAATGCATCGCCTTGACCAGCGCCAACTGCCTGCTGTCTGGTCCTATAGGACACGTCAGATGGTCTTCGGGGTAGAGCGCACTGTGCTGGTAACCTATAACCACCCACTCTACCAGGCCCAACTCAAGACCTTGCGGCGCGAGATCCGTAAGCGTCAACGCAAGCTCCAACGCCTGCACGATTGCCTACAGCGCCACGTCGACAAAGTCAGAAAAGGAAAGAAGCCAACCCTCCAGGGGACGCGCAACCGAGTCCAGGCTATACTTAACGGGCGGCACATGAAGGAACTTTTCACTGCCACCGTCAAGATGGGTAAGGGTCAGTTCCCCAGGCTCCAATGGACCTTCAAAGACAAAAAATGGAAGAAACTTGACGAAACACTCCTCGGCAAGACGCTTCTCTTTACCGACCGCGACGACTGGAGCGACGAACAGATTGTTTGCGCCTACCGTAGCCAGTCCCATGTGGAAGCGGCCTTCCGGCGCATGAAGGACCCGCGCTTTCTCACTTTCCGCCCCACGCACCATTGGACCGACCAAAAGCTCAGGGTCCATGCCTTCTATTGTGTACTGGCTTTGATGATCCTGAGCCTGCTGCGTCGCAAGCTCGCCCAGGCTGGCATTCACATGAGTGTCGTCCGAATGATCGAGCGGCTCGCAGACGTACGCGAGATCGTCACCCTCTACTCGGCACCCAAAAAAGACGCCCCACGGGTGCGGACCATCCTTTCCAAACGTGATGCCGAACAAACTGCCATGTTAGAGGCGCTCGACCTTTCAAGTTACCTCCCCAAATAGGTCATACGTTGTTAAATGGCTCCCCGCCGCGCCAACACTGATTAAAATGGAGATTCGCGACGCCAGGGTGGTAAAGTCGGGCTAGC
>JAERMN010000049.1 GCA_016844625.1 Deltaproteobacteria bacterium | reverse complement strand
CGGTGGCGCGGTGAGCCGCTGCAGCGCCTCGACGTAAGTTGCTTGCGTTTTTTGCACGACCTCGGGCGGTAAAGTCGGAACAGAAGGGCTTGTGTCCCAGTCGCGGCTGAAAAGATAGTCACGAACATATTGCCTGCCAAAGCTTTCGGGCTTCTTTCCTGGCTGGTAGTTTTCCACAGGCCAAAAGCGCGAAGTATCGGGAGTAAGCAGTTCGTCAATCAAAATCAGCCGTCGGTCCGCCAAGCCGAAGGTAAACTTCGTATCCGCAACGATAATTCCTTTCGCCTCGGCCATTTCTCGAGCACGGAGGTAAATAGTAATGGAGAGATCGCGCATCGCGCGTGCCTTTTCCGGCCCGACCATATCCGTCATCTGTTGGAACGTGATGTTGTCATGATGTGTTCCCAAAGATTCTTTCGTCGATGGAATAAAGAGGGGCTCTTTTAAGCGGGACGCTTCAGCCAAGCCCTGAGGCAGGCAGATGCCGCAAACATGGCCGTGTTCGCAGTATTCTTTCCAGGCTGAGCCAAAAAGATAGCCTCTTACCCGGCACTCCACACGAGCAGGTACCGCTCTTTTGACCAGCATGCTACGGCCTTCCAACTGTTCCTTGTAACGCCGGCAGATGAAGGGAAATTGCTCGACATCAGTGGTAAGCATGTGGCTCCCTACTATGTCTTCCATCTCGCGGAGCCAATACGCCGAAAGAGCGGTCAGGATTTTTCCCTTGCCAGGTATCTTGGTTGGCAGGACTACATCGAAACAGGAAATACGGTCCGAAGCCACGATCAGTAGGCGATCGCCCAAATCGTAAATGTCTTTCAGCTTGCCACGCCTGAAAAGCGGCATTCCCGTTATTACGCATTTATTCATCTCAGCCATTCCCTCGCGCCAACCGACTTGCTTTGTCTGTCCCTCAATAGCCCCGTAATAACGTTTCTCTTTCAGAGCGGCCTAAGCAAGGTTTAGCGGGCGTCATTAAGTCTTGGCGCCACCACTCCGTGTTGGCTCTTCTTGGTCACGGGGCCGTACGATTTCAACGGAACATGGAGCGCGTGTGGCTACCGCCGTGGATACGCTGCCGAGCAAAAAACGTTGAAGACGTCTGAGCCCTCTGGCGCCCAGAAAGATACAATCAGATCTCAGTCGCTCAGCTTCTTCGACAAGAACCTCCTTGGGGTCACCTTCCTTGACGATTTCAGCGACACTAAGCCCGCAAGCTTGTAGCTTCGCGGTTGAGGTTGCAAGGATTTTTCCCATCCACGCCCGCTCATCTTGGAAGCCTTCTTCGGTCCAATCCAGGGCCGTCGACATGGCTCGATCTAGGACCCCAACAAGATGCGCCTTGGTGTCAGGCGGCCAGGCTCGGCTCGCGACTTCAGTTACGGCGAGCGCTGCGCCAGAAGAGCCATCCACGCCAATGAGGATTTGCACAGGTGAGGGATCCTTTGCGAGACCTCCACGCGCGATTCGCACGGAGCATCGCGCTTCAGTAAGGACCGTTTGCGAAACACTGCCGAGAAACAATCGGCCGAGCGCCGAGCGGTTGTGCGAGCCCAGGACGATGAGGTCCGGTTTCCATTCATCGGCTTTCTCGACGATTGCCCATGCGGGTGAGTGCCCACAGACTTCGGTCTGCACTTTCCAGGTAGGGAATTGTCTGCGCAGCCGTTCGCTTGCGTCGGTCGCCCATCGGCGCGCTTCTTCTAATGCATGTGATACTTGTTCTAACCTGCGTTCCACAGCGCTAGAACCATAACTCAGCATAGCAGCCTTAGGGTCATAACCCTCCGACCCTGCAACGCCAGGCATGAAAATATCGGCGACGCCGATGACGGTCGCCTGGGCCTCGGCTGGCAGCCCGGCCCTAAGCAAATCGTCCAGTGCCGTGTCAGCCGAAGTGGAACCGTCATAGGCAATCAGCAGTTTCATTTGTGTGTCCACAACGTTTGCTCCTTTTTTTTAGGTCAAAAGGTTTAACGCGCCCTGGGCGCCATTGAGTATTGCGTTTTCGCTTTTGGTTTACGGTCAACTCTCGCTGCACCAACCTGGCTCGCCCGTGGTTCAGCGGGGATCTGATAGTGAGGATGGAACGCCTTCCGGCTTCGGCCGAACCAAGAAAGAAGCCAAGATGGAGATGCCCAATATCCCCGCTACTACGCCCAAGGAGACGCCGATAGGAATCTTATAGAAATCGGCGATCATCATCTTGGCGCCAACGAAGCAAAGCACGAACGATAAACCAACCTTGAGGTAGCGGAACATCTCCATGACGCCGGCGAGGAGGAAGAAAAGAGCGCGCAGTCCCAGGATGGCAAAGACGTTGGAGGTATACACGATGAACGGGTCTAAAGTGATACCGAAGATTGCCGGAATTGAATCGACGGCGAATATAACGTCGGTAGTCTCCACAACCACAAGCACCAGCAGGAGAGGGGTAGCCCACAGCCTGCCATCTTTGCGGATGAAGAATCGTTGCCCTTGGTAGTCTGGGGTTATATTAATGAAGCGGCGGACTAGGCGAACTGCCGGGTTTTTTTCCGGCTCGATTTTCTCTTCGCCAGCAAACAGCAACTTGATTCCGGTGAAAACAAGAAAGCCGCCGAAGACATAGATCATCCAGTGAAAGTTGGCCAGCAAGGCTGTCCCTGTCGCAATAAAGATGGCTCGCAAGACCAGGGCTCCTAGAATGCCCCAGAAGAGGACTCGGTGCTGGTAGAGAGGCGGAACTGCAAAGTAGGAGAAAATGACCAGGAAGACAAAAAGATTATCCACACTCAAGGACCACTCGATCACATAGCCGGTCAAAAATTCCAGCGCCTTTTCCTCGCCACGGACAAAATAGACCCCTAGGCCAAAAAGAAAGGCCAGGGAAACCCAGACGCAGCTCCAAGCCAGGGCCTCTCGCAGTGAAACGGTGTGGGCTTTGCGGTGGAGCACCAGCAGGTCGAGGGCCAGCACCCCTAGAACGAAGACGTTAAATATGACCCATAAGAGTAGGCTGTCTGATGTCATAAGCTCTCCTTAGCGAGCAACGCGCAATAGAGGACTAGCTGCCCGTGCAAACGCATTTGGGGCTGCCGGGGAATCCGATAGAGTTTGGGCATGGGCATCTGCGCAACCAACGTTAAGTCTCGTAGGATGCGATGCAGGGTCGGAGCTTCGTCCGCGCTGATCTCCTTTGCGCCGTACATGCGTAGCACGATCTTGTCACTGAACCCGCAGCTGACGCCGTTCATGATTACGGCAACGATGAAGGCCATCATCATGCCCCCTTGGCCGCCCAGCGAAGCGCCGATGGTGACCAACAGAACCGTCAAAAGCGCCATTAAAAAGGTCGTTTTTAGCGTGTTCATTGCAACCCAATCCCTCTCACAACGTCATCGGTTATCTCTCTTGCTGTTTGACTGCATCGTTCATGGTGAAGAGATAGATTCTCTCGCGTCGCTCTAGAAAAAACCCGACGGAGATGTCAACCAGGCGCAGTCCGGTAATCTCACCAAGAAGCTTAGCGAGATCCGGTTGCAGTTCTCGGCACAAACTTTCGCTGACCTCTTGGAGCAGCAGTCGTCCGGCCTTCATCGTGCCCAAGTTGATCTCCGACGGGGAAAGAGCTTCTTTACAGCGCAGGACGATCAAGTCAGCAACGATGACGACCTCGGTCGGCCATCTTCCACCCATGCGTTGCTCAAAGAAATTCTGCAGCGCGCAACGGAGATGCTGCTGCAAATCGAGCGTTGTCACGGCAGCCATTTATTGATGAAACATCTCTGCCAAGTCGGTTGTTGTTGCGAAAGTGTTTTTTAGTTTTGTCCTTCAAGAAATCAATGGCCGGCGGGAGAGCAAGGATACCCATGCTACCGCCAATGATCCAATAATCGGGATCCATTTTCCCATCGCCTGTCCTTGCACATAATAAAAAGGCCAGCTCCTCCCTTACGGGTTCAGCTGGCCCGCCTTTGAGCAAGTCGCCCGACAAAGGGCTACTTCCTCACCGGCCTACCGGCTATAAATCCAAGAAATCGATGCTGCTTTGAAACTACGTGTCCTACCCTACCTTAGGCCGCCCAGTATACTGCGGCTAGGCCCTCGGGATACTGGGGAAAACACCGGCTTATGGCATCGGATAAAGATCACGGCGCCGGTATCGAGTTCTTGTCTTCCTCAGAATTTATTCGTCGCCTTACCTATCATTGCGATTCCCCCGAGCAGGCCCATCGAAGCGAGGAGACCTAAGCCAGGAAATTGGCGAATGTGGTAGATGCCGAAAATGCCCACGATGATGAGGAGCACGCCGCCGATGATATAAGTCGTCTTGTTCATGTCCAATCCCTCCCTTATGAACTAGCGCCTTTGACCAAAGCTTGCCCCAAATAAAAAAGGCCGACCGGAAACCTGAGTTTCCTTGGTCGGCCCATTTCCCGACTGGTTTAGTTCGTTTCAAACCAACCCTTCGGGAGATCGTCAGACTGTGACGTTTATAGGAACGAAACGGTCATATGTCAAGAGTCCTTTTTGCGCGCTAGGGTTTTCTCCAAGTTGTTTTCCAGGGCAAAGACAAAGACCCGTTCGCCGGATTCGGTGCTGATATCGGTATAGAGGTCAAGAATTTTCGTGCCGGTGATATCGCCCACGACCTGGTACAAAAGAGGGCGCGCTTTGTCGATTAGAGTTGCGCGCATTTTTTTGACCAGGTCTTTGCCGTCGATCGACTTCGTCAATTGTTCTTCCGCCGGGGTCAAAACGCCTTTGAGACGAACGACAACCAAGTCTTCGACGATATGGACGCGCGTTTCTTTCGGGCCGCGGCCCATGTAGTCAATCTCGAATTGAACGATGGCGCGGCTAATATCTGCTTCGATTTCGCCTTTGGTTTTCATGCGCAAGCGCTGGAGAATGAAAAAACACCCGACGGCGCCAAATTCAAGGTTGCAGAAGTTCTTTGACTTCAGCTTCGTTAAAACCGGTTAGTTTCTTTTTTCCCTTGATGATCACCGGCCGCTTGAGCAAGTTCGGATCTTTGAGCATGAGCTTGATCGCCTGGTCTTTTGACGGTGGCATTTGCTTCATGTTCTTTTCACGGTAAAGCGGCGTACGGGTATTCAAAAACGCTTCGATCGGGTCGCTTCCGACGATCTCGCGCAATTCCTTTTCCGTGAATGGGTTTCTGCCATACTCCCGCTCTTCAAAGTCGACTCTTTTTGCTTGCAAGAAACTTCTTGCTTTACGGCAAGTGGTTCAGGTCGCCTTGTAGATGAATCGAATCTTGTCGGCCATGAAAATTCAATTGGAGTGGTGGAGTGGTGCAGTATTGGCGTGATGGGGCTCGGAATCCCGGTCCTAACCCAACACTCCAGCACTCCAATACTCCAGCGCTCCAACCCCCTTTATTTGAAGAACTTAGCCACGCGCTCGAAGGCTGCGGGCTCAATTGCGTTGCGCACCGGCCATTCGGCTTTAGATTTCAGCGGTATCGTGGCGTCGATGATCGCGACGGTGTCGCCCAACCAGCCGCGGAAGCTTTGCACTTCGCGGATGATCTCGATGTCTTTGTCCCAGTGCACGCGGGTGGCCACCGCCCACATCACTTCGCGCTCGTTAAAAACGTCAATATCTTCATCGACGATGACCGCTAGTTTCAAGTTCGGCATTTCAACGAATGCCTGCATGCCGGCCTTGTTGGGCTCGTTTTCGAATTCCTTCTTGATCGAAATATAACAGATGCAGCGGCCGCAGCCTGAGGCGGCGAGATGGATGCCCTTGATGCCGGGGACATTTTTCTTGATTACGTTATAAGTGCTGCCTTCTTTGGGAATGCTGCCGAGATTCCAATGATCCATATGGCCGGGCCAGAAGTCTTCGACGATGCCGCCGCGCCGGTGCGTGATCGCAGTGACTTCGATGACCGGCACGTCCATTTGGGGTTGGGCATAACCGAGAATCTCACCGAAGGGATTTTGCGATTGGCGCACGCCGGGGAGAATCTCGCCTTCGATGATCACTTCGGCATCGGCCGGCACCATGAATTTGTCGCCCCAGGTCGTCGACGGGGTTAAGCGCAGCGGTTCTTTCAGGAATGCCGATGCGGTCAAATAATCATTGTTGCCCATCGCCGTCATGGCGCAGGAAGAAAGATAAAACGCCGGGTGGTGGCCCAAGATGACAATCACCGGCGCGCGCAGATTCTTGTCCTCATACTCGCAAGCCATCGCTTCCAAGTGATGATGCTTGTGCGCCGAGAAGCTCATGTGTTTGGGGTCGTGAAATTTATTCTTGGTGAACGTGATGTCGTAGAAGTCGGCGTTTAGACCCTTCATGGCGCAAGTCATGGTGTGGTAGGGGCCGGCGTCGCCTTGCTGGTGCATCGGCATCGGTAGAACCCGCAGATCGGCTTTGTCGCCGGTGAGCACGACTTCTTTGACCGGCGCTTTTTCCGGCGCGATGATTTCGAGCTTGCCTTGCTGTTGTTCGAGCCTAGCGACTTCGAGGCTCACGTCCATGGGCGACTTGATGTCGCCCATGTCGAGGGAGTCGGCGACGTACTGGCGCGACACCCACGGGTTGTAAAACATCGGGAACTCGGATTTTTTGCCGTTTAGCGCGGGAACGTTTTCAAAAAGCACCATTTTCGGTTCGTTGCGGATGTCGAGATGTTTGAGATAAGCAACGGTCTCGTAATTATTGGCGTCGATAAAGTTTTTCTCGCGGATTACGGCGCCTTCGCGGGTGGCGCCTTCTTTAGCGATAAAACTCGGTAAATCTTTGGCCATGGATCGTCTCCTTTAAGTCATTAAACAAAAAATGGTTCACTCTTACTTAGTCGAATCGCCAGGCGAGTTCAAGGGAGTTAGCTCGTCATGAGCCCCTTGAGAGCGCGCAGCTTATGACGCCATCCGGAGTGGCAGAGCAGGTTGAGCAAGTGGCGGACCTGATGTTCTTTCTTTTTCGTCGCGGGATACCAGGGAAACTCTTCTTTGAGACCGAAGCGATCGATGACAATAGTTTTCTGGTGGCAAAACTTGCGAATCCCTTCGGCGCCGTGGCGGTAGCCGAAACCGCTGTCTTTACGCCCGCCCATGGGCGCGTCGGGAATGATGAAATTGACTAGGCTGTCGTTGATGCAGACGGCGCCGCTTTGCAGCCGCTCGGCGAATTGTTCAGCGAGCGCTTTGTCGCGCGCAAACAGGCTGCTGCTTAATCCGTAACGCGAATCGTTGGCCATCTGGAGCGCCTCTTCGGCGTCTTTAACTTTCATGATCGGGATCACCGGGCCAAAGGTTTCCTCGGTCATGATGGCCATCGAGTGATCGACGTCGACGAGCACCGTGGGTTGGTAATAGAAGCCCGGCAGCGTCGGATTGCGCTTGCCGCCGGTCAGTGCTTTGGCGCCGTGCGCGACTGCTTCGTCGACTTGCGCGGCGATCGATTTTAATTGCGCTTCGGATGTCAGGCTGCCGAGATCGACTTCAGCATCGCTTTGTCCCTGGCGAATGGCGCGAACTTTTTCGACCACCTGGTCGACGAATTTCTGATAGACCGGCGCTTCCACGTAAACCCGTTCGATGGACGTGCAGATTTGCCCAGAGTTCATCAAGGCACCCCAGACACAGGCGCCGGCGGCGCGATCGAGATCGGCGTCTTTGAGAACAATCATCGGGTCCTTGCCGCCAAGCTCCAAAGACACTGGGATCAAGCGCTCGGCCGCTTGCTTCATGACCCGCTTGCCGGTCTCGACGCTACCGGTAAACGCGATCATGTCGGCGTGGTCAACTAGCGCTGCGCCGGTGTCGCCGTAACCGACGACGACCTGGAGCAAATGTTCCGGGAAGCCGGCTTTGACGGCAAGCTCCGCGCCGAAAATGGCGGAGAGGGGAGTGAGTTCGGAGGGCTTGATGATGACGGCGTTACCCGCCATGAGCGCGGGAAGCGCTTCGCCGAGCGTCATGGTCAACGGAAAATTCCACGGGCTGATGATGCCGATGACACCGCGCGGCGAGTAGCTGGAGATTACTTTCTTGGCTTTGACCAACGGAAAATGCGGCTTGAGACGCGTCGGCCGAAGGTATTCTTCGGCTTTCTTCGCCCAAGTGCCGATGGCGCTGCATAGATAGAAAAGTTCGTTGCCGTAAACTTCGGCGCGGGGCCGGCCGGTTTCAGCGGTCAGAATATCGCCGAGCTTATCGCCCTCATCGAGCAGCAAATCGCGCAAGCGATAGAGCAAACGCGCGCGCTCGGAGAAATGCGACTGTTGCCAAAGGGTTTGTGCTTGACGCCCGCGCTCGACCGCCCCTGCCACTTCGCCACGCGATGCCACGGCCAGCTCAGTGATTTTCTCTAACGTCGCGGGATTGCGAACTTGAATGGTTTGGCTGTTCACCGTGAAAAACTTCTAATTTGCCGCGCGCTTCACACCATGGTCTGGCCGCCGCAAATATTGATCGCCTGGCCAGTGATGCCACTGGCCGCGTCGGAGGCGACGTAACCAACCAGCTCGGCGATCTCGTCCGCTTCGAGAAATCTGCGGATCGGCACCGCCGCAACCGCCTGTGCCTTAAACTGCTCAGGCGTGATGCCTTGCAACGCCGCATTCTCATTGATACCGAGTGTTGCCATTTCAGTTTCGACCCAGCCGGGGCAAATCGTATTCACTGTGATACCGCGCTGGGCAACTTCCAGCGCCAGGGCACGAGTGAAACCGATCATGCCATGCTTGGTGGTGCAGTAGGCGGTATAGCCAGGCACGCCGAATTTGCCGAGGACCGAGGAAATATTGATAACCCGGCCGCCGGAGTTTTCGGGGACATGTTTTAACACCGCTTTGGTGATGAGATACATGCCGTGCAAGTTGGTATTGACGATGTCATACCATTTCGAGTCGTCATCGTCGTCGATCAAGGTCAGCCCCGAGATACCGGCGTTATTTACCAGGATGTGAATCGCCCCCCATTGGGCCACGATCTCCTCGATGCCTCGTTCAACGTCTGACTTATTGCGGACATCCATTTGCACTGCAAACGCTGCCAGTCCAGCCGCGCTTAGCTCGGCGACGGTCGCTTCGATGTGGCTCCGGCTTCGAGAAGCGATCGCTACCGATGCGCCATTTTTGGCCAATTGGGCGGCGATCGCCTTACCAATTCCGGTTCCGCCACCGGTTACTAGGGCAATCTTAGGTTTCGCCATAACTCTCTATTTCCCTTAAAATACTCGCATAAGTAGCTGCTTTCAAATGTAAAGGCAAGGTAGCCGCGCGGTCAAGTCCAGTTCCAAGGATGGCGTCGGGTGCAAGATCGTCAATTGGTATCATAATTGCTGACCAGAAAGGTCCAGGAAGACAATTATCTTTACAGCTTTTGGCCAGTCATACTAAAGTTCTCTCTACGCGGAATAGGAGTCTGTCATGGATGTTACCCAACTTTTGGCTTTTGGTGTCGAACAGGGCGCCTCGGACTGCCACCTGAGCGCCGGCGAGCCGCCGATGATCCGTGTCAATGGCGATCTAAAGAAACTTGATTACCCGGCTTTGAGCCGGGAAGAAGCCCATGCGCTGGTCTACGACATGATGAATGACGCGCAAAGAAAATCCTTTGAAGAACTGCATGAATGCGATTTTTCCTTTGAGTTGGGCCAGCTCGCGCGCTTCCGCGTCAACGTTTTCATGCAGAGAAAAGGCGTGGGCGCGGTGTTTCGCACGATTCCAACCAAAATCCTGACCCTCGAAGAGTTGGGCATGCCACCGATTCTGAAGCAGTTTTGCGAGAAGGAAAAGGGCTTGATCTTAGTGACCGGACCGACCGGCTCCGGTAAATCAACAACACTGGCGGCGATGATCGATTACCTCAACACCAGCTTTGAAGGGCATATTCTCACCGTCGAAGATCCCATCGAATTCGTCCATCCGTCGAAAAAATGTCTGGTCAATCAGCGCGAACTCGGGCCGCATACCCACTCGTTTGCCAACGCGCTAAGAGCCGCGTTGCGCGAAGACCCGGATGTAATTTTGGTCGGTGAAATGCGCGATCTGGAGACCATTCAGCTCGCCCTTACCGCGGCCGAAACCGGTCATATCGTTTTCGGCACCTTGCATACCTCGAGCGCACCCAAGACTGTCGATCGTATCATCGACGTTTTTCCGCCGGTGCAGCAGGCGCAGATACGCGCCCAGTTCGCCGAATCGATTGAGGCAGTGATTACTCAAACTTTGCTCAAAAAGAAAGGCGGCGGCCGAGTGGCGGCGCTGGAAATTCTAACCGGGACCACGGCGGTCCGTAATCTTATCCGCGAAGGAAAGATTCACCAAATTCCAGGCACCATGCAGGTGAGCCAGAAAGACGGCATGCAGACGATGGACATGGCGCTGACGAATCTGGTAACGCACGGCCTCGTGACTCGCGAAGAGGCCCAATCGAAGAGCATGAACCCGAATCTTTTCAGTACCGGCGCACCGGCTGCGGCCGTCGGCGGACGCGTTTAAGAGTTGAACACTGGCGGGACAATGGAGAACGCGGTGGAATTGCAAGAGTACTTCAAAAGCATGGTTCAAGCCGAAGGGTCCGATCTTTATTTTACCGTAGCCCGACCGGCGATGTTTCGGGTCGACGGGAAGCTACGCGTCGGGGGCGATCATGTGTTTACTCCGGCAGAGCTGGAAACTCTCGCTCACTCGATTATGAATGAAAAGCAACGGCGAGAATTCGCCGAGACCATGGAAATGAACCTGGCCATCTCACTTCCGGGGGTCGCCCGATTCCGCGTGAATATATTTCAGCAGCGCGGTTCGGTGGGCATGGTTATCCGGCGTATTAAAGCAGACGTTATGTCAGTGGATGAATTGGGTTTGCCGTCCATTCTCAATGACATTGTCATGACGAAGCGCGGTCTTGTCCTGGTCGTGGGTGCCACGGGCTCGGGCAAGTCTACTTCATTGGCGGCAATGATCGATCATCGAAATTCGAACGAAGCCGGTCATATCATCACCATCGAAGATCCCATCGAATTTGTTCATCGCCATAAACAGTCAATCGTTACGCAACGGGAGGTCGGATTCGACACCCAGTCATTTCAGGCCGCTCTTAAAAATACCCTGCGCCAAGCGCCGGACGTTATCTTAATAGGTGAAATTCGCGACACAGAGACCATGGAAGCCGCAGTTACCTTTGCCGAAACCGGTCACCTCTGTCTCGGCACGCTCCACTCCAACAACGCCAATCAGGCCATCGAACGGATCATGAACTTCTTTCCCATTGAAAGGCACGCGCAAATCTATCTGCAGCTCTCGTTGAATCTCCGCGCGATCGTTTCGCAGCGGCTGATTCCGTCGCTCGATGGTAAGCGCGTGGCTGCGCTGGAAATCCTAATGGACACGCCGAGAATTCGCGACCTGATCAAGAAAGGCGACGTCGATATTCTCAAAGAAGCGATGGAACAAGGGGTTCAGGAAGGTTGTCAAACCTTCGATCAAGCCATGTTTGTCTTATACCAAGCACGGAAAATTAGATTGGAGGAAGCGCTGGCTAGCGCCGATAGTGCTAATAACCTTCGATTGAAGATCAAAATGGCCGGTTTATC
>JAERMN010000394.1 GCA_016844625.1 Deltaproteobacteria bacterium | reverse complement strand
TCATGATGCCCTGAATAATCGACAAAACCACCGTGCCGTAGCGAGTGTATTGGGTAATCTTGCGCCGGCCGATTTCGCCTTCCTTCGACAGCCTTTCTAAATAAGGGAAAACCACCGTGAGCAACTGCAAAATAATCGACGCGCTGATATAGGGCATGATGCCCAGGGAGAAAACTGAAAATTGTTCCAGCGCGCCGCCGGAAAATAAATTGAGAAAACCGAATAGTGTATTTTTTTGCGAATCAAAAAACGCTGCCATCGCCTGGCGGTCGATGCCTGGCGTCGGCACATGCACGCCCAAGCGGTACACCGCCAGCATCCCCAATACGAATAAGCCGCGCCGGCGCAGCTCGGGGATTCGTGAAGCATTTTGAAAACCGTTAAGCATGAAGTGCGATCAGTTCCGCTTTGCCGCCGGCGGCTTCGATCTTTTCTTTCGCCTTGGCAGAGAATCCGTGAGCCCGTACGGTTAACGCCTTAGACAACGATCCATCGCCGAGAATCTTGATCCGTCGATTCTTACCGCTGACCAAACCCTGCGCGGCGAAAGTTTCCGGTGTCGCCTCCGTCCCGGCCGGCAGCGCTTCCAGTTGGCCGAGATTGATCACGGTCATCTCGACGCGAAAGATATTGTGAAAACCGCGCTTGGGTAAGCGCCGTTGCAAAGGCATCTGACCGCCTTCGAATCCGGGTTGGACATTGCCACCGGAGCGCGCGCCTTGGCCCTTGTGACCGCGACCGGACGTCTTGCCATGGCCGGAGCCGTCGCCGCGGCCAACCCGCTTACGTTTCTTGGTTGAACCGGCCGCCGGTCTTAATTCATCGAGTCTCATGATTAACGAATCTCCGCCAAAGTCTTGCCGCGCCGTTCGGCAATATCTTCCGGCGTGCGCAGTTCGCGCAACGCTTCGATCGTCGCTTTGACCATGTTGTGCGGGTTGTTGGAGCCCAGACACTTGGTCAGGACATTCTGAATACCGGATGCTTCAATCACTGCGCGTACGCCGCCGCCGGCGATCACGCCGGTACCTTCCGAAGCCGGTTTGAGAATGACATATCCGGCGCCGTAACGGCCGGTCACTTCGAACGGAATCGTGCCTTCCATCACCGGCACGCGAATTAAGTTTTTTTTGGCTTGATCCAACCCTTTGCGGATCGCCTCGGGCACCTCTTTGGCTTTGCCCAAGCCGTAACCGACCACCGAACGGTTATCGCCGACAACAATCAAGGCGCTAAAGCTGAAGCGCCGCCCGCCCTTGACGACCTTAGCCACCCGGGCAATGTTAACCACTTTCTCTTTTAGTTCTAATCCCTGGGGATCGATCCGTTCCAAAGTTACCTCTCGTTTCAGTACGCCGCTAGAACTCTAGTCCGCCCTCGCGGGCACCGTCCGCTACCGCTTTGACCCGGCCGTGAAAAAGAAAACCGTTGCGGTCAAAAACGACTTTCGTGATATTTTTTTCCTTGCATGCTTTGGCGAGCGCCAGTCCGACCTGTTTGGCGGTCTCGACGGCTTTGGTCTGCTTGGCCGCTTCGGCCTGCGCGCCGGACAATGTCGATGCGGCCGCCAACGTCTTGCCTTGATGGTCGGAGATCACCTGCGCATAAATATGCTTGTTGCTGCGAAACACACAAATCCGCGGTCGCGCGTCGCTACCAAGAACTTTCTTGCGCACGCGCTCTTGACGGCGCCGTCTGCCAATATCTGCTCGTTTATTCGCCATCTGTCGTCCTCAATCGACTATTTTCCACCTGCCGACCCGACCGCTTTGCCGGCTTTGCGCTTGATAAACTCTTCGCGATATTTGATCCCCTTACCCTTATACGGCTCGGGCGGTCGGAGACTGCGAATCTTAGCGGCCATCTCGCCGAGTAACTGGCGATCGGCGCCGCCGAGCGTGATGACGATCTGGCGCTCCACCGCTGCCGTCACACCCAGCGGTAATGGAAAGACCACCGGATGAGAATAGCCCAAGGTCATGTGAATCTCTTGGCCCTTAACTTCGGCGCGGTAACCGACGCCGTTGATATCGAGCACTCGACTAAAACCCTGGCTAACCCCCTGCGCCATGTTGGCGATCAATTTACGCGTTAGACCGTGCAACGCACGCACTTTACGTTGTTCGTTGTCGCGCGCGACATGGACAACATTGCCCTCGACCGTGACCCGGACGCCCGAAGGAATCGGCGTTTGCAGCTTGCCCTTGGGCCCTTCGAGCCTGACGGCGCCGGGATCCACGACAACCTTCACACCAGCAGGGATCGTTACGGGCAGCTTTCCGATACGTGACACATTACACCTCGATACCGACTACCAAATCGAACAAATAAGCTCGCCGCCGACCTTCGCTCGCTGCGCTTCCCGGTCTACGAGGATGCCTTTGGGCGTCGACAGAACATTAATACCCAAACCCTTGCGAACCGGAATGGCCCCATTGGCACCGACATAAACCCGGCGCCCGGGACTGCTCACCCGCTTCATGCCGCCGATGATCGGCCGATTCTCGCGGTCGAACTTGAGCTGGATGATCAACTCGTCGCCCGCGCCCACGGACGCTTTCACTTTCCTTTGGTCCTTTAGATAACCTTCAGCGATGATCACCTTGACGATGCTTTCCTTCAAACGCGACCACGGCACGGCGACTTTTTGATGGCGCGCCCGCGAGGCGTTGCGAATCCGAGTTAACATATCTGCGATTGGATCGGTCATTCCCATAATTTTCTCCGCTTACCAACTGGCCTTAATCAGTCCGGGGATATGCCCCTTGCGCGCGTGATCGCGCAGGCAAAGCCGGCACATACGAAAGCGCCGGTAAAAAGCCCGCGATCGTCCGCACAGCGGGCAACGATTATATTCCCGCACTTTGAACTTATTCGGCCTTTCGGCTTTGATTCTGAGACAAGTCTTGGCCAATGGTCTTCTCCCTCTCGACTAACTGGCGAATGGCAGCCCCATCAGTTTGAGCAGCACGCGCCCTTCCTGGTCGGTCTTCGCGGTTGTGGTAATAGTGATCGTCATGCCCCGAGGTTTATCGACTTTATCGGCGTGAATCTCGGGAAAAATAATTTGCTCCCGTAAACCCAAAGAATAATTGCCATGGCCGTCGAAGGAACGGTCCGAGATTCCCTTGAAATCGCGCACCCGCGGCAACGCGACGTGGACCAAGCGATCGAGAAACTCAAACATCCGGTCGCGGCGTAGCGTCACCATGCAGCCGATCGGCACGCCTTCGCGTAGTTTAAAATTGGCGATCGCTTTCTTCGATTTCGTCACCACCGGCTTTTGCCCAGCGATAGCCGTGATTTCCACCACCGTGGTGTCCATCGCCTTAGCATTTTGCGTCGCCTCGCCCAAGCCGACGTTCAAAGTGATCTTCTCTAAGCGCGGCACCTGCATGGAGTTCTTATAGCTGAACTCCTGCATCATGGCCGGCACCACGTCATTCAAATATTTGCTCTTTAATCGTGCCATGGTTATTTCAATTGTCCACTCGTTTCAGCTAATCAAGGGCTTCCTCGCAACGCCGGCAGATGCGGATTTTTTCGCCGTCCGCCAGGGTCTTGTGTCCGATCCTGACCGGCGCGTTACACTTATTGCACATGATCATGATGTTGGAAGCATGGATGCTCGCTTCCTTCTCGATGATGCCGCCGGGCTGCTGCGGACCGCGCGGCTTGGTATGCCGCTTGACCATGTTGGTTCGCTCTATGATGACAGCATCTTTATCCATCAAGACTCGCAGGACTTTACCGGTCTTGCCGCGTTCCTTGCCAGTGATCACCATCACGCTGTCGTTTTTTCGAATCTGCACGAGCAACTTCTCCCCAGTTTTACCGCCTAGAGTACTTCGGGCGCGAGCGAAATGATCTTCATGAATTTTTTCGCTCTCAGTTCGCGCGCCACCGGTCCAAAGATACGCGTGCCGACCGGCTCTTTCCCAGTTCCTTGACCGTGCGCACGACCACGGCTTTCACGACGTCGCCCTTTTTAACCTTGGAGTTAGGAATCGCTTCTTTCACCGAAACTACGATGATGTCGCCGATCGAAGCGTATTTGCGCTTGCTGCCACCCAAGACTTTAATGCACTGTACCCGGCGCGCCCCCGAGTTATCCGCAACATCTAAATTCGTTCGCGTCTGAATCATGAATCAACCTCACCCGCCGTAACTGGTTTGCGTCCCTACGCCTTGGCTCCCGCGCCTTCCGCGGCGCGGGTCCGTTCGATCACTTTGCTGACACGCCAGCGCTTATCGCGGCTGAGCGGCCGGCACTCGACAATCAGGACACGATCGCCGACATGACACTGATTGCTTTCGTCATGGGCTTTGACCTTGGTGCGCCGTTTGAGAACTTTTTTGTAACGCGCGTGCTGCACCATGCGCTCGATGGAAACGACCACGGTCTTCTGCATGCGATCGCTGACGACCAAGCCACTGCGCTCTTTTCTAAGCCCTCTATCGTTCATGCTGACCTTTCGTATTTTTGAGCGCCTTCTCGCGCAGTAAGGTTTCAATCCGGGCCAAGTCCCGCTTGGTCGCTTTCAGGGACATCGGATTTTCCAGACGGTTGGTAGCGCGTTTGAGTTTTAAATGGCCAATCTCTTCGCGCAGCGAAACCCGCTTTTGCGCCAGGTCGTCCATGCTCATATCGCGCAGCTCTTTAGCTTCCATGGGCTAATCCTCTTCGCTCGACAGTCATGGTCGGAATCGATAGCTTATGCGATGCCAAACGAAACGCTTCCTTGGCGAGCGAACCCTCGACGCCTTCCATTTCAAATAAAATCCGTCCCGGCTGCACCACCGCAACCCACATTTCCGTTGCGCCTTTGCCTTTTCCCATGCGGGTTTCGAGCGCCTTCTTGGTCAGCGGCTTGTCCGGGAATATACGAATCCACACCTTGCCGCCACGCTTGAGATATCGCGTCAAGGCGACCCGAGCCGCCTCTATTTCGCGCGCGCTCATCCAGCCACGCCCTAACGCCTTAAGTCCATAGTCGCCGAACGCCAGCGTCGAACCGCGATGCGCGGTGCCGCGGCGCCGTCCCTTTTGGAGCTTGCGATATTTTACTTTTTTCGGTTCCAGCATTTTCGCTAATTCTTATGTTGGTAAAATTTCTTTTCAGCTAAGGCGATCAACCGCCCATCATCGCCTTCTGCTGTTCTTCTTCCGCGGTCAGAACCTCGCCTCTGAAAATCCACACCTTGACGCCAATGATCCCATAGGTCGTGCGCGCTTCGGCAAAGCCGTAGCTGATATCGGCGCGCAATGTGTGGAGCGGCACCCGCCCTTCACGATACCATTCCGTGCGGGCGATTTCAGAGCCGCCCAAGCGGCCGGCGGACTGAATCCTTACTCCTTGAGCACCCATGCGCATGGCGCGCGACACGGTTTCTTTCATGGCGCGGCGAAAAGCGACGCGGCGTTCTAATTGGAGTGCGACGTTTTCCGCCGACAGCTGACCATCCAAATCTGGCCGTCTCACCTCGTGGATATTGATATAGGTCTCGCGATGGGTGAGCTTGGTAATCTCTTCTTTGAGCTTTTCGATTTCCGCGCCCTTCTTGCCGATGACGATGCCGGGGCGCGCCGTGTGAATGTTGATTTTGGCTTTGTTAGCGGCCCGTTCGATTTCGATTCGGGAAATCCCGGCGTGATAGAGTCGCGTCTTCAAAAATTTCTTAATGCGAAAATCTTCGTGCAACAGCTTGGGATAATCGTGGCGCGCGAACCATTTCGAATCCCACGTCTCGATGACGCCGAGGCGAAAAAGTTTTGGATGTATTTTCTGACCCATCTGGCCTAGCTCCTCTCCTCAGTTTCATCGATGACGATGGTGACGTGGCTCAGCCGTTTGCGGATGCTGGTCGCTCTCCCCTGCGCCCGCGGCATGAATCGCTTCGCCATCCCGGCGCCGTCGACTTTCGCTTGCTTGACGAATAGACGGTCGACGTCGACACTTTGGGTATTTTCCGCGTTCGCCACCGCCGTTCGGACAGTTTTGGCCACGATGCCGGCGGAGCGCTTGGGAATAAATTTGAGAATATTCAGCGCTTCCTCGACGCCTTTGCCGCGGATCTGGTCAACCACTAGGCGCACCTTTTGCGGTGAGACCGGAATATATTTGGTAGTCGCTCGTGTTTCCATAAGCTCGTTAACTTTGTCTCGATGATTCCTGACTCAGTCGCCTCTTAATCCTCAACCTACGGTCAATTCAAAAACTAACTTTTCGCCGCAGGCGCCGCGCCAGGCGCCGCGCTAGGCGCCGCGGGTGCGCCACTGGTCACCTTGGCGTCCGCTTTGCGGTCGCCCGAATGGGCGTAAAAAGTCCTCGTCGGCGCAAACTCACCAAGTTTATGGCCAACCATGTTCTCGCTGACGAATACTGGGATGAACTTTCGGCCGTTATGCACCCCGATAGTGATGCCAACCATCTCGGGCGTTACTGTGGAACGCCGCGACCAGGTGCGAATCACCTGGCGCTGGCGCGATTCATTCATCGCGGCAACTTTTTTGCTCAGATGCTCGTCGATAAACGGT
>JAERMN010000393.1 GCA_016844625.1 Deltaproteobacteria bacterium | reverse complement strand
CGGCCTGCGCGACAACCTGGTGTTCGTTGCCGCCGCGGCGTACTTCGCCGTGCGCGGCAGCGCCGGCTTTGGCTTGGACAATTGGTTGAGCGCTTGGGTAGTGCGGTTATTCTAAGCTTGCAGCACCTTGCGCCGCAGAGCCGCAACCAGAGCGGAGAAGAGAATTTACCGCAAAGAACGCAAAGTACGCAAAAAAGAGATCGGAAGTGCAGGGGCATATGGCGACACGCCCGCATTCAGGTCAGTGCGTGTACGATTGATTTCACCACGAAGGACACGAAGATCACGAAGTTCGGAATTTTAATCATCGAAACCTTCGTGTCCTTCGTGCCTTCGTGGTGAAAAAGTGGTTTGGGCGAATGGCGGAGACAGCAAATTACAGAGCGCCGATAAATCTGCCGGGATTGAGAATTCCTTTGGGATCGAACTGCTGCTTGATTTCACGCATCAGCGAGAGCGCCGGCGGCGCCGGGCCCCACACGTCGATCGCTGATTTGAGCTCGCTGGGTGCGGCGAACATGACCGCGTGGCCGCGCCGTTGCTGAGTCAATGCGATCAGCTTGGGAAATTCACCCGCAGATTCGACATTCGCTTTCTGAGCGATCCAGACCGTTCCCATTACCATATCGACGACGATCATAGGATTCTGCCCGTCGTTGCGCCAGCTTTTAACGACGTTGACGATTTCCATGACCGATGCCCGCGGCACGGTGACTCGGTAAATTAGCCGGTTGGGTTGCAGCGGAAAATCGCGCGCCTCTTGCCAGACGCGTTGATGTTTCTCGGCGCGAAACTGTTCTGGGTTCATGCCGAGTCGCTGTGCCACCAATGCCACATCATTCAATTGGCGTGCGACGGTTGCTTCGAAACCTTCGAAGCCGACGGATAACCACCAGGAATGGTCGGTGAAATCGTTTGCCAGAAAGACGGCGGTTGGCAAGAGATTCGAGGCGGCGAGTTCTTTGGTCAATTGGCTCGCTTGGGTTAGCGATCCGGTAACGACGACGGTCGCGTTGCTTTCCGGCATCGGCGCGACTCTCAACGTTACTTCCGTAATGATTCCCAAGGTGCCGAGCGAGCCGGTGAAAAGTTTGCACATGTCGTAGCCGGCGACGTTTTTGACGACTTTGCCGCCGGCTTTGATCTGTTCGCCAGACGCCAGCACGACCTTCATGCCGATAATCAGGTCGCGCACGCCGCCGTAACTAGCGCGCCGCGGCCCGTTGAGATTCGCCGCGACGACGCCGCCGACGGTCGAGCGCTCGGCAAACGGCGGATCGAAGGGCGCGAACTGTTTTTGCGGCGCGAGCGCATTTTGCAAGCTATTTAGCGTGATGCCGCTTTGCACGGTCGCGGTGAGATTAGCGTGATCATGCTCGATCACTCGGTTGAGCGAAGTGGTTTTGACGACGACATCGGCCTGGCGCGGCGGATTGCCGAGCGCCATCGCCGTGCCGCCGCCCCAGGGGACAACGCTCGTTTCTGCTTCTGAACAGATTCTCAATATCGCGGCAATCTGCTCGGCGCTGTGCGGCGCACAAACCAACACGGGCGTTATGCCGTCGACGATGTGGCTGGCGCGGAAATTCGCTTGAGCGTTAACTGCATCTGTGCCCAGCGCGGCTTGCAGTTGTTGCGCGAGTTGCTCGTGCGTGATTTTCATTTCGCGGCCGCGGTTTCAGCTTCGCTGTAGGCGCGATCGAGCAAGTCCATCAAATGATAGACCGCAATGTTCGGGCCGTAGTTTTTCGCGCCGTAGGTTAGTTGCAACATGCAGCCGGGATTGGGCGCGACGATGGCGTCGGCGTTAACGGCGCCAACGGACTGCATTTTCTCCTTGAGCAGAAGCTGCGACATGTCAGCGTGGGTGAGGTTGTAAATGCCCGCGCTGCCGCAGCAGCGGTCCGAGCCTTCCATCTCGATCAGTTTCAGTCCTGGGATCGCTTGCAAGAGTTGGCGCGGCTGGCTGCGAATTTTTTGCCCATGCGCGAGATGACAAGGATCTTGATAGGTGACAGTTAGATTCACTGGCGCCATTGCGCCGACGAGACCGAGGCCGGCAAGAAATTCGCCGGCGTCTTTGACCTGCGCGCTGAAGCGCTTGGCCTTCTCGGCATACTCGGCGTCGTCACGCAGCAAATAGTCGTATTCCTTCATCGCCGCGCCGCAACCGGCGGCGTTGACCAAGATGGCATCAATGTCGGCGTCGACTCCAGCATGGAGAAATGCGTCGATGTTTTGGCGCGCCATTTTTTTCGCGGCGACGTGTTCGCCGTTGTGGATATTCAAAGCGCCGCAGCAAATTTGCTTTTCAGGGAACACCACTTCGCAACCGTTGCGTCTGAGCACGCGCACGGTGGCGTCGTTGACAGCGCCAAACAGCAAAGGCATGACGCAGCCGTTGAGCACGGCGACCCGCGCGCGGCGTGGGCCGATGGCCGGCAGAACATTTGCCTCGGGCTGAAAGAACTTTTTCGGAATCGCCGGCAACATGGCGTCCAGGTCGCGCAGTTTTTGCGGTAGTAAGGCGCGCAGGATTCGTTGCAGGCCGGTGCGTTGGTACAGGCGCAAAAGGGTAAACGCCAGCTTGAGCCGTCCCGCATAGGGCAGCATTTGGCTAAAGACAAAATTTAGAATTCTCCGCGCGAAGCGCGATCCGGGCGGACCGATATGCTCGCGCGCGGTTTCAGCGATGCGGCCATACTGGACGCCGGACGGACAGGCGCTTTCACAGGCGCGGCAGAGCAGGCAGAGATAAATATGTTCCTTGAACCGGTCGCTAAGCTCGATGCGTCCATCGGCGGCGGCTTTGACCAGATGAATCCGGCCGCGCGGCGATTCCGGTTCGAGGCGTGTGGCACGGTAGGTCGGACATTGATTCAAGCACAAGCCGCAGTGGACGCATTGATAGAGTTCGGGGAGATCCAACGACGCGATCTTTGGATGATCGCGGTAGTCGTGTTTATGTTCGACGTGTTCCAAATTAGTGATCCCCAAAGTCTCCTTTTCTGTCATCCTGAGCTAAAAGCGAAGGATCTGCTTTATTCAGCGGCGACAAAGTACTTTCGTCTCGGCAGCGGCACCGAAACACACAGCAAGGCTCCTCAGAATGACATGCATCGTTAAGCGAATTTTGCGGACACCGCGCTACAAACTAATATTTTAAATCCACATCCCCGCCGGAATGTTCGCCGGCTGCAGTCGCACTTCACCACAACTAGCGGGTGTGGGAAATAGTTTAGCCGGATTGAAACGGCCGTCGGGGTCGAAAGCTTTGCGTACGCGCGTCATCGCTTCAAGATCAGTTTCACTAAATAAGAGGCCAATGTAAGCTTTCTTCTCCAAGCCGACGCCATGTTCGCCGGTGATGCTGCCGCCGAGCTCGATGCAGGCGCGCAAGGTCGCCGCGCCAGCTTCGACGACGCGGTCGAGCTCGCCGGGGTTGCGCATGTCGAAGAGAATGTTCGGGTGCAGGTTGCCGTCGCCGGCGTGGAAGACGTTGGCGATGGGCAAGTTAAATTGCTTACTGATCGCGGCGATGCGGCGCATCATTTCCGGCAGTTGGCTGCGCGGCACCACGCCGTCTTGGACGTAATAGTTAGGCGCGAGCGCGCCCATGGCGCCGAAGGCGCCTTTGCGGCCTTTCCATAAAAGCTGCCGTTCGTTGTCATCTTTGGCGAGGCGCACTTCGCGGGCGCCGTTTTGCTGACAGACTTCCCGGGCGAGCTCGATCGATCTTTCGGTGTGCTCACTCAATCCTTCGACTTCGACGATCAGCACCGCCGCGGCGTCGCGCGGAAAACCGACTGGCGCGCCGCGCTCGATCGCTTCAATGGTCGTCTGATCCATGATTTCCAAGGCGGCGGGAATAATTCCGGCGCTGGTGATGTCAACCACGGTCTTGGTCGCAAAATCCATGTCGTCGAAAATCGCCAGCAGTGTTCGCACCGACTCGCGCGTTTGCATCAGCTTCACAGCAATCTTGGTGACGATGCCCATCGTCCCCTCGGAGCCGACGAACACGCCGCAGAGATCGTAGCCGGGAGTGTCGGGGACTTGGCCGCCGAGCCAGGTGATTCCACCGTCGTCGAGAACGACTTCGACG
>JAERMN010000392.1 GCA_016844625.1 Deltaproteobacteria bacterium | reverse complement strand
AGGCTCCTTCGTGTCGATCGAATACACGCTCACCGACGACGGCGGCAAAGTCATCGACACCAACGTCGGCAAAGAGCCGCTCACCTACATTCAAGGCGCAGGGCAGATCGTCAAGGGCTTGGAACAGGAGCTGAACGGCCTGAAAGTCGGCGATCAGAAAAAAGTTGCGGTGAAACCGGAAGACGGCTACGGCGCGCTGAATGAAAAAGCCTTTCAAGAAATTCCCCGCGAAAAGATACCCGCTGAAGCACAGAAGGCCGGCGCCATGTTAATGACCAAATCACCCGACGGTCAAAGCATGGCGATCCGCGTGCATGAGGTCAAAGAAAAAACCGTCGTCGTCGACTTCAATCATCCGCTGGCGGGAAAGACCCTCAACTTCGACGTCAAGATCAAAGACATCAAAGCCGCGGAGACCAGGTAAAAGAAGCGGAGTAATGGAGTGATGAGTAATGGGTTAAGTTTCTAGGGCGTCCGGACCCAACACTCCAATACTCCAACACTCCAATTCTCCCATTCTCTTCATGCGTCCTAAGTTTTTTTACGGCTACGTCATCATCGCGCTGTGTTTCGCCAACATGGTAGTGATGCGCGGCGTCAACGGCGCCTTCGGCGTGTATTACATCGCCTTGCTCGAAGAGTTTTCCTGGTCGCGCAGCGACGGCGCCACCATCGCCTCGGTCAATTTTTTCGTCTACGCGATCGCCTCTCCTGCGGTTGGGCTGGCCTTCGATCGCTACGGCCCGCGCATGCTCATGCCGTTGGGCGCGTTCTTAACCGGGCTCGGTCTGGTGTTCTCCTCCTATGCCCACTCCCTCGCCGGCATGTATTTCTCCTACGGCATCGTCACTGCTCTCGGCCAGGGCGCCTTGAGTTTCGTCGGCCACAACGCGCTCATTTCTTTTTGGTTCGTGCGCAAGCGCGCCACCGCCATCGGCATCGCGTCCATGGGACAAGGCTTGGGCGCGTTGGTCATGGTGCCGTCGACGCAATTGCTGATTGACCATTTGGGTTGGCGCTGGACCTACATCGTGACCGGCAGCGTGCTGCTATTCTTTCTTGCGCCAGCCAATGCCTTGCTACAACGCCGCAGTCCACAAGATGTCGGCCAGTTTCCCGACGGCGATAGCATTCCGTCAATACAAGAAGCGGCAGGACACCTCTCGAAGGAGAAACGCGGCAGCCGTGATTGGACGCTTGGCAAAGCCGTGCGATCTTCTCCCTTTTGGTGCATCACCGTCGGCCATCTTGCTCTTGGCACGGCGCTCTTTCTGATCAACACCCACCTCATCGCCCACTTCGTCGCCGTCGGTTACGAAAAACTCGCCGCGTCTTTCTATTTCGGCCTCATTGGTTTCATCCGGATTGGCGCGACGGTCGTGTGGGGAACGCTTTCCGATCGCATCGGGCGAAACAAAACCTACGGGATCGCCACCTTCGTCACCGCCCTGGGCGTCGGCTGCATGGTTGCGATGACCGCCGGTGGGCCGCTCTGGCTCGTCTATCTCACCATCGCGCTTTACGGCATCGGCCACAGCGCCGGCAATCCGACCTACGGCGCGGTCATCAGCGACATTTTTTCCGGTCACAAGATCGGCCTCATCTTCGGTTTCTTAGAGGTTAGTTTCGGGCTCGGCAGCGCGTTCGGCTCCTGGATCGGCGGCTATCTGTTTGACGTGACGGGCTCATACGCGTGGGCGTTTACCCTGTGTCTCCTTTGCTTCGTCATCTCCGGCCTGGCCATTCATGCTTGTGTACGCTGGCACGCGAAGAATGAATTGAAAATGGACAATGGATAATGGAAAATTGCCGGTCCGAGAAGTCATTCTCCATTTTCAATTATCCATTATCCATTTATAAGGAGATGTCATGAACTTCTGTTTGCATGGTTCCGCGCGCACGGTGCAGGAAGCGATCGACCGCGCCCAACGCGCCGAGGCGCTCGGCTTCGAAGCGATCTTCTTCGCCGACAGTCAGATGAACAACGTCGATCCCTACCAGGCCATGGCGCTGTGCGCGGTCAATACCAAATCGATTCGCTTCGGCACCGCGGTGACCAACATGGTCTACCGCGATCCGACCATCACGGCGTGTTCCTTCGCGACGTTGAATGAAATCTCCAATGGCCGCGCCATCGTCGGCCTGGGCACTGGCGACGGACCGGTGTACAGCCTGGGCAGAACCGCGACCAAGCTGGTGGAATTCGAACAAGGGCTACGGATAATCCGCGACCTCTTGCATGATCGCGGCGTCGACGTGCCGAAGAGCGAGGAACGCGCCGGCGGCAATGTGAAGTTGAAAGCTGGCAAGCGCCCGGTGCCGATTTACATTTCCGCTGAAGGGCCAAAGACGTTGCGCGTCGCCGGCCGCACTTGCGATGGCATCATCCTCGGTACCGGTTTCGACAAACAAGTCACCGACTGGGCGCGCCGACAAGTCGCCACGGGGGCCAAAGAAGAAGGGAGAAAGTTTGAAGAGATCGATATCATGCCTGCCGGCATGATGGTTGTCGGCGACGACGGCGATCTGGCGCGCAAACGGGTGCGCAGCCGCATGGCCAACCGCGCCCATCATAACTTTCGCTTCACCATGGAGACCGTGCCGGAAGGCGAAGCCGCGGGGGTGAAAATATTCATGGATAACTTCGATATTTCGAAACCGATCGAAGAAAGAATCAATCCGGACTTTGTCACCGACTATCTGCTCGAACGCTTCACCATCGCCGGAACACCAAGCGAATGCATCGCCAAAGTGAAACGGCTCGAAGCCGACGGCATTAAGCGCATCCTGCTCACACCGCCCAACGCGATCTACGATCAAGTGATGGAAACTTGGGGCAAGCGAGTGATAGAAAAATATTAGAGATCAGCAGTCAGAGTCCAAATTACAGCCCTGCGATTCTTGCTCCTCGACGTTCTTGCTCGTGGGCCCCTTGCTTTCAATTCCCGCCATATCACACGCGCAACCCAAACCACGCCGACAGCTTTGCCAACGTGGCGACATTCCATATTACCCCAGTCGTGATTTTTTTCACGTCATTTTATTGTGTTCGTCCCAGCCGACGTATACTTTGAATAAATTGCCATTTCTGGATCTATCAACCCGAAGGAGTGCTTAATGCGCCGGAAATCATTACCGCTGACAATCATCGCCGTTTTGTTGCTCGCTACGCCGAAATTCACCCCCGCCGCCGAACCGGCTAAGGACGATCGCGTCGTTAAAGACGGCATGCTGATCAGCTTGGAGTACACGCTCAAGGGAGCCGACGGTAAAGTCATTGAGTCAAGCAAGGGTCGCGAACCGCTCAAGTATATCCACGGCCAGAGAATGATGATCCCCGGCCTGGAAAAGGAACTTACCGGCATGAAGGTCGGCGGCGAAAAGCATGTCACGGTGAAACCGGAAGACGCTTACGGCGCAGTCAATGCGAAAGCTTTCGAAGAAGTGCCCAAGGAAAAACTTCCGCCCGAGGGACTGAAAGTCGGCGCGATCCTCGCGGCCAAATCTCCCACCGGGCAAGTGGTGCCGATGCGCGTGCACCAGATCAAAGAAAAATCCGTGGTCATGGATATGAATCACCCGATGGCGGGGAAAACTTTGGTCTTCGACGTGAAGATCGTCGATATCCAGAATCCACCGCCACCGCCAACCAAGTCCGCCGCGCCCGCGCAACCGGCCAAACCCGCGGAGCCGGCGAAGCCAGCTGCGCCAGCAAAAAAATAATTTGGCTGGCAAAGTAGAGACGATGCGTATCGAAGAATTCGCCGCGCGGGTGAAGCAGTCGAGCGCCGTTGTCTTTTTTACCGGCGCTGGCATCAGCACGGAATCTGGCGTACCCGACTTTCGCAGCCCCGGCGGTGTCTGGACGAAATACCAGCCCGTGCTGTTCCAAGATTTCCTCGCCAGCGAGTCAGCGCGCGTGCAGCATTGGCAACTGAAAAAAGCCACCTACGAACTATTCAAAACCGTCAAACCCAACATCGGCCACCAGGCAATTTGCGCCTTCGAACAGCGCGGCCAATTGCTCGGTCTGATCACGCAGAATATCGACGGCCTGCACAAAATCGCCGGTACCAACGACGCGCGGTTGGTCGAACTGCACGGCACCGA
>JAERMN010000391.1 GCA_016844625.1 Deltaproteobacteria bacterium | reverse complement strand
ATAGCCACCTTATGAGTGTTCTACAAATAGACTCACGAGAGAAGCTTTTATCGTTTTTCGGAGTTTTTGCTTTACTCACAAGGTCCGCAATTCGCATTTGCAGAAATTCAGTATTTCTGAAAAACTGTCTGGCATGCGAGCAACCACAGTTCAGATTCGTCAACGCGGCACGTTGACCCTCCCTGCGAAACTTCGCGCCAAGTACCGTCTCGACGACGGCGATAGCCTGACGGTGGTTGACCTCGACGGCACCATCCTACTTTCGCCGAAAGTCCCGATCGTTCCCAAACTGGCTGCCGAAATCGAACGCATGCGACAAGTTGCGGGCCTTACTGTCGAAGACCTGCTAACGACGGCCCCCGTTCGCCGCAGCAAGCGCAGCCGCGCTCCGGGACGTCGGTAAAGCAGATTTGGACGCTGCCGGACGACAGCTCAGTATTTTTTGTGATGCTGACGTTCTCATTGCTGGAGCGGCTTCTACCACCGGTGCCAGTCACATTGTGCTCCAAATGGCAGAGTTGACTCTCGTTAAGTGCCTGACCTCACAATACGCGGTCAACGAAGCTGAACGAAACCTCGCAGCTAAGCTGCCCGCCGCTCTCGCACCTTTTCAATTGATCCTGAAAGCCGCGGTGACCATCGTCCCGCCTCCTTCTTCGTCTGTGGTCCAGAGCGTGACCGGCCAAGCACACGCCAAAGATGTTCCGATTCTCGCCGCGGCTGTCGCCAATGAGGCCGACTTTCTGGCCACCTTCAATGTTCGGCACTTTCATCCTCGCAAGCTTCCACCTTTGGTCCGGCGACCGGGCGAACTCGTCGCACAAGTTCGCCGCTCCTTGATTCACGTCCTGAACTAGCGAATCTCGGATGATTCGCGCTTTTCGTGTCTAACATTTTCTCGTTGCTCTACTCTCTCTGCGGTAAGTGGTATAGCGTGCGCCATTTGTCGTTCAGTCCGCGCAATAACTTGCACACCAATTCCTTTTGAATTGCCGCGGCCGACGATGATAAGAATGGTCAGGACAACATGATGAATGACAGTGTCGGTGTGGATATGGCCAAGAACAGAGCAGACCTCGTCCTTAAAAACGGTTTGATCGTGACGCCGGGCGGAGTCATCGAAGGGGGCGTTGCTATTGCGGACGGGAAAGTCGTCGTGGTCGGCAGCGATTTGTTTCTGCCGGATGGGGAACGGACGATTGACTTGGCTGGAAAGTATGTTTTACCGGGAGTCATCGATCCGGAGGTTCACCTGGGAAGTCATCGCCCGCTGGCCGATGATTTTCGCACGGAGACACGTGCCGCGGCGGCTTCCGGTGTGACCACCTGGGGAATGCAGCTCACCAGTTTGTTCATCACCGGAGGCGCCGACAAGGTCAAAGGCCCGGCAGACATTCCCAATTTCACGCAGGCGATGCCGGCTTTCTATGCAGCCTCACGTTCATCGGTTATTGATTTTTTTCTCACGCCGATCGTCAGCACCGAACAGCATGTCGAAGAGATCCCTCAGCTGGCCAAGGAACATGGCATAACCTCCTTTAAGATTCACCTGCAGATGCAAGGTCCGTGGAAGCCAGCGTGGCCGCACTACGCGTTTGATGACGGAACGATTTATTCCGCCTTTGAAGCTGTTGCCAAGCTCGGACCGCCCGCCATTGCTCTACTCCACTGCGAAAACTGGGAGATCGCCCGCGTGCTGGAAAATCGCCTCAAAGCCACGGGACGCACGGACATGGGGGCTTGGGATGATCGTTCGCCGTGGATTACTGAAGCCGGCCATGCCCGGACCTACCTATACTACGCGAGGATTTTGGGTTGCCCTGTTTATGTCGTTCACGCAACTACAAAAGAAACTCTCGCGGAAATCGACAAGGCCAAAGCCGAAGGCGCGGTGGTCTATAGTGAGGTCGGGGCGCACTATCTCGTGCTCGACAAAGATGCCTGGAAAATCAACGTGCCGCTGCGCGATCGCTCGACGCACGAAACGCTCTGGCGCGCGCTCGCCTCCGGCGCCATCGATTGCATCGGCAGCGATCATGTCGCGCACACTCGGAGCCGGGAATCCATGGAAACAGGAAACGTTTGGACCACGGTCAGCGGCTTTCCGTCGCGCGTAGAAGGGATGTTTCCCATGATGCTGAGCGAGGGAGTGAACAAAGGACGGATCACTATCAGCCGCTTGGCGCAAGTGGTGAGCGAAAACCCGGCGCGCATTTTCGGTCTTTATCCGAAAAAAGGCGCGATCACTCCCGGGGCCGACGCGGATCTCGTGATCGTCGACCTCAAACGCAAAGTCAAAATCAGCCGCGACATCCTGCACACGGTGACGCCCTGGACTATCTACGAAGGTTGGCAAGCAACTGGCTGGCCGGTAATGACCATTGTACGCGGTCACATCGTCATGGAGTGGCCGGAAGGGGAGCCGCGCGCCACGGTCAGCGATTCCCCGCTGGGCGAGTACCAACGGCGCCGTGGCGCGTAAGCCAAAAGTAACTCAGGATGACGAATGCTCGCCACAATTTTACTTGAGCACATCTTTTAAGCGCGCGATCAGCGCCGCGTCCAAGTTAAAAACTTCCTTTACATTCTGTTCGAGCTGCGCCCCGTCGGCTGGCGTGATGTCGATATTGGCCTTGTTCGCTTCGGCGAGAAAGGCCGGGTCTTTCATCGTGTCAGCGAAAGCCTTGCGTAGCATTTGCACTCTATCCTTGGGGGTTCCCGGAGGGAGTACGAACGGGCGTGCGGTGGCACCGAGACTATGGGCCCCCACTTGCAGAATTTTGCGCTCCTCCGCGGTCTTGGCAAAGTCGACATCAATGGGAACATTCGGCAGATCCGGATGGCGCGTGGGGCTGTGTTGCAAAACGACGATGACGTTGCCCGATTCTACTTCCTGGCGCCAGGTCGATTTGAACGACTCCCAGGCATTATTCAGTCCTTGAATTTCACCGCTGTTAAAAGCCAGTCTGATATCCGCGGTGCCTTTATAGCCGTCGACTACCTGAGCCGGAAGGCGCAGCGCGGAGATCAATAATCGCGGGATGTCTGACGTGGCCGTGCCGGGGGCTATGCCGCCCAGTTTCAGAGGCGATTTGGCGTTGAGCCACTGTTGCAGGTTCGAGATTCCGCTCGCTCTAGAAACTGCGGTTACGTAGTGGTCTTGCGTTGGCACGCCGACGTACTCGAATTTGCGCGCGTCGAACTCGAATCCTGGTTTTTCGAGGAGCTGCTGAATAAACAAGCCGCCGATAAAATGACCGATCGTAAGCCCATCCGGCTTAGCTGCTTTGTAGAGAAAATTGGCGGAGATCAGGCTTCCGGCTCCGGGCATGTTTTCCACGACGATGGTCGGGTTACCGAAAATATGCCTCGTTATATGCCTACCGATCAGCCGGGCATAGGTGTCATAGCCACCACCTGCGGAAAAGCCGACGACAATTTTGATGACCTTGCCCTTATAAAATGGCTCTTGAGCGACGGCTTGCCCGACGCAGAACCCCGCGATTAGCGCTAAAACTTGCGCCCCTCTTTTGACCATAAGAATCTCCGATTCCTTACAGCGCGACCTTTATTCAAAGGCTGGCCGGCTGTCAACGAAAAAAGCGGCATCGTCAAATTAGATTGTTTTCACTAGAAAATTCCCAAGCTGGACCTCGCCGATTCGACCCCGGTCGCCCGCTGCAAAAAATTTTTCACAAAGCAGAATATTTCTGAGCGAAAAAATTCCAAGGCAAGATGCCGATCAACAAAAAATACCAGAAGTTCGGTATGCCGACCTTGAGGATGTGGCTAAAAACGAAGCCGTAAACGAGAATCAATAGCAGCGGATTCACCAAAGACCAGAGGAAACCGATCGTCGAGTCCCGATACTTGATCTTAAGATCCTTCACGACCAGATTGCCAATGAGCTCGCGGTAGTGAAATAGAGACTAGTAGAGTTTGTCATCCGTGGCGCAAGCTGCAGACTTAGCCGAAGCCTTCTCAAACGCGGACATCACAAAATAGTCGGAGGAAGCGAAAATTCAGCTGACGATTATCATTCCGACTAAGAATCGCGCCAAAATTCTCGGCGAGCTATTTGACAGTATTCGGCGGCTCGATGGTTTGGACCCGATTGCTCCAGAGGTCATCGTCGCTGATAACGACTCAAATGACGATACCTATAATTTTGCCGCCTCAGTGGCAAAGGATTTTCCGACGACCATCCGAGTCTTAAAGGTTGTCAGAGCGGGAAAATCCGCTGCGATC
>JAERMN010000390.1 GCA_016844625.1 Deltaproteobacteria bacterium | reverse complement strand
ATTAGAAACCGCCATCAACAAGCTCGGCCTGAGCGCGCGAGCTTATAGTAGAGTGCTCAAAGTCGGCCGCACCATTGCTGATCTGGCAGGTGTGGAAAATATTGAATCGTCGCACATCGCCGAAGCGATTCAGTATCGGAGTTTGGATCGGCGGATGTGAGCATCGATTCCAGACTTAGACATTGCTTATTCTCGATTTATTTTGCGAATGAGCGCGCAGGCCACATCCTGTCAGAGAAAAGAATATGATACGAGAATCGGTTGATTACGAAAAACACGAGCCAACTTCCTAACCTACCTCAATCAGAAAAAAAGCAACAAAAGCAAGAAAAATGAGCAGGTAAAAGTGCGGTTCAGATGGTTAAGTCATGTTGGTATGGAAACATGATGGAAACAAGGTACGTCGCGTGGCTACTGCGTCCTTGTCGAGGTACCGGCTCAAAATCCCGTACAAGCGATGATCCGCGGAGGGTACCGCTTGCTTGAAAAAATTCCGTTCCATGACTAGTGCATTGCTGGCGCAGCGAAAAATAACCGGAGCAGCGAAAATTCGCTGATGTTCGGCTACGGGGTCCAGCGCGTTGTGGGCAGCGTAAGTGTTTCTTGGACGCATATTTTTTCTGTTGCTGCGCTCGCTAAAGCAGAGCCCAAAGCATCCGTCGCTAGACGATGGCGCCTGTTAAGGTTGCCGGGATCGCAATTGGGGATTAGCGCTGCAGTTTTCTACGAGGTAATCAGGGCGATTGATGGGTCGGCGGAAGAAACCGCCCATCGCTTCTCCAAAGACAGCGTTGCGCATGGGACAGAGCGCTTGATTCCCGCGGGGTGTGTTCGTACAGTCTTGGAGCCGTGAGCCCGACCCGTCGAAGTCACAATTTAAAACATACGCTACCGCGCCTGGCGTGGTGGGTTGCGTTGTGCAACCTCGTGGTTCTCGCTTCGGTCATTAGCGCGAGCGGCGCCGCTGCCCCGCCAGTCAGGCGGGTGCTCATCCTCCATTCGTTCGGACGCGATTTTGCGCCTTATAGCGCGGCGTCATCGGGCTTTCGGACGGAGCTAGCCCGACAGTCAGCCGCGCCGATTGAATTCCTCGAGGCTTCATTGGAAACAGCGCGATTTGCGGAAGGTGGGTCGGAAAGTCCTTTCGTCGAATATCTGCGTGCCCTGTTCGCCGAGCGACCGCCCCATTTGCTAGTACCGTTCGGCGCACCAGCGATGCATTTCTTGCAGCGCCACCGCGATAATCTTTTCCCGGCGGTTCCCGTGCTCGTTGGCACCGTGGACAAGCGGCGCCTAACCGGTGTGAACCTCGGCGCTAACGCGACTGCGGTCGGAACCAGTTTAGATCTCCCGGGAATTATCGAGAATATTCTTCGGCTATTGCCGGGCACCACTAATATTGAAGTAGTGGTCGGCAACTCACCCCTCGAAAGATTTTGGTTGGCGGAATTGCGCCAGGATTTTCAGCCCTTCACCAATCGCGTTCGGTTCACCTGGCTGAATGAACTCTCGTTCGAGGAAATGCGGAAGCGCGTCGCCACGCTCCCGCGCAGATCAGCCATCTTGTACGCTGTATTGCTGGTGGACGCTGCGGGTGTACCGCACGAGCAAGAACGGGCGCTTGACATCCTGCGCCGCGACAGTAACGCGCCCATTTTCGGCGCTTTTGATAATCAACTTGGCCACGGCATCGTTGGTGGGCCTTTGTATCCGATTGAAGAAGTTGGCCGCCAGTCAGCCCGTTTGGCGGTCCGGATACTAAGCGGTGAGTCGGCGGGCAGCATCGAAACCGTGTTATTAGGTCCGGGGAAGTCGATCTACGATTGGCGCGAATTGAAGCGTTGGAAGATCAACGAAAGCCGACTGCCTCCTGGTAGCATCGTCCAGTTTAGGGAGCCGACCCTCTGGGAGCAATATCGTTGGTATATTCTTGGCGCGCTCGTAATTATAGCGATACAAGCGGCGATGATCGCTGCCTTGCTGCTGTATCGCGCGCGGCGGCGGCGGGCTGAGGATAAACTCAAGCAGAACCAGGAATTCTTGGAGCTGTCCACCAACGCGGGAGAATTAGGTTTGTGGGTGCGCGATCTGAAAGCGGGTGACTTCTCGGCCAATTCGCAGCTACATTCTCTGTTCGGTTTTGGTCCTGAGGATGTGCTGCGGTTCGAAGATTTTCTTGGGCGCATTCATCCCGACGACCGGGCACAGACGGTGTCAGCTGTCGAACGCGCCCAGCAGGCCGGTGAGCCTGTTGATCTCGAATTTCGCGCGATACTTCCGGACGGCAAAGAGCGTTGGTTGGCAGCTAAAGGACGCACGATTCAAGATCGCGAAGGTCATGCCCTGCGCAGGATGGGCGCCGTGATCGACATTACGGCGCGCAAGCAGGCCGAAGAAGCGCTGCGGGAGAGCGAGGCTCGCTTTCGCACCATGGCCGACACAGCGCCGGTGATGATCTGGATGTCGGACACGGGCATGCTCTGTACCTTCTTCAATAAAGGCTGGCTCGACTTTACTGGCCGTACGCTGGAGCAGGAACTCGGCAACGGCTGGGCCGATGGTGTCCATCGAGAAGACCTCGACCGCTGTCTTGAAGTCTACGTCAACTCCTTCAATGCGCGGCAAGAGTTTCGGATGGAATACCGCTTGCTGAGATTTGACGGTGAATATTGCTGGGTCCTCGATAACGGAGTGCCACGCCTTGACTCCAACGGCACTTTCCTCGGGTACATCGGCTCGTGCATCGACATCAACCAGCGCAAACAGACGGATGACATGCTAAGAGGGGAGCGAGCTTTCCTCCGGCAAGTTATCGACATCGACCCGAACTTTATCTTTGCCAAAGACCGCGAGGGACGGTTCACTCTGGTTAATCAGGCGGTGGCCGATGCGTACGGCACGACGGTTGAGGGCGTAATTGGCAAAACCGATGCGGAATTCAATCCAAACCGCGAGGAGGTCGAGTTCTTCCGCCGCATGGACCAGGACGTCATGGACACGAAGCAAGAACGCTTCATTCCAGAAGAGCGTATAACAGACGCCCAGGGGAAGGTGCGCTGGCTCCAGACGGTGAAGCGCCCCATCGTCGCAATGGATGGCTCTGCGAATCAGGTCCTGGGCGCGTCCACCGACATCACGAAGCGTAAAGAGGCAGAATCTGAACTGCAACAGCAGCGTGAGGAACTCGCGCATGTGACGCGCATCTCCACCATGGGAGAGCTGGCGGCATCCCTGGCGCATGAGTTGAACCAGCCGCTCACGGCCATTTTGAGTAATGCGCAGGCAGCGCAACGGTTTTTAGCGGTCAAACCTGCCGATCTAGAGGAGATAAAAGATATTTTGAGAGATATTGTCGAGGACAACAACCGCGCGGGCGAGGTCATTCGCCGCATGCGCGCGCTGGTCAAAAAAGACGATCTCGCCTTTGTCGCCCTTGACCTAGCCGGTTTGATTCGCGATGTCGTGCAGCTGGTTCACAGCGACGCCGATCTCCGCAACATCCGCATGTCATTCGAATCTGCTTCCCAATTACCCTTGGTGCGCGGTGACAAAGTGCAGTTGCAACAGGTCATGCTCAACCTATTGCTTAACGCGTTTGACGCCATGAAGGACACGCCCGTGAACGAACGCGAGGTCGTAACGCGGGTGGAAACGAAGGGTGCCGGCTCAGTTGAGGTATCAGTCCGCGATCACGGCACGGGTTTGACGAGCGATAAGCTCGATAAGATTTTCCAGCCTTTTTACACTACCAAGCGCGAAGGGCTGGGCATGGGGCTCTCCATTAGCCGCTCGATAATTGGCACCCACGGTGGGCGGCTGTGGGCGGAGAACAACGCGGACCGCGGCGCGACATTTTACTTTACCGTGCCGGTGGAAAAAAGTGTCGAGGGTACCTGAAACCTGAAACCACGTGCGACTCCGAGGTGCAGGTGTGGGTATGAGGTGTCGGGTGTCGGGTTTCAGGTGTCAGGTTTCAGGGTTTATCGGAAGCTTTGCCGTCTCCATATTGAAATTTGCGGTCCTAGCCTCACATGGCCACCTGAGGAGAAATACGAAAACGGCTCGCAAATCCGGCGTTCGTCCAACAGTTCCCCTGCACAGCTTGCCGAGAAGAATGACGATCGTCATGTCCGTAACAAGATTGAGGGAGTGAATCGCAGTCGAGGCGAGGCAGCGGAAACGATACACCATCTCTTCATGGCAAGGGAGAAGGGTTATATCGTGTCCGATGTTTATGAGTCCTTCCGCACGAGATATAAGGAATGCATTCGGATGCTGAATGGCTTGGAGAAATCACTTGAGCGGAAACTTCCGGAGAGAGAGCGCCGATGGGTTGTGAGCGAAAATCCAGAGGGCTGCAGCGACAACGCTGAAATTCTCAACTCCGGCTGGCCCATCTCCCCTGAAACCTGAAACCTGAAACCTGAACCCCGAAACCCTATGCCCTCTCCTCAGCCAATTGTTTTTCTCGTCGATGATGACGCCTCCGTGCGGCGAGCGCTGACGCGGCTGATCAAGTCCGCCGGCCATCAACAAGTACAGGGCTTCGCCTCGGCGCAAGCGTTCCTCGACGCCAAGCCTCAATGGGTCGGTCCCGCCTGTCTCGTGCTCGATATTCGTATGCCCGGCGTCAGCGGCTTGGACCTGCAAAGCGAATTGCTGGCGTCCAACTCGATTCTGCCGATCATCTTTATTACTGGCCACGGCGACATTCCAATGAGCGTGAAAGCGATGAAAGCTGGCGCCGTGGATTTTTTGCCTAAGCCCGTGGGTGAAAAAACTCTCTTGCCCGCCATCGAGCAGGCGCTTGCACGGGCATCGCGGCAGCGAGCCGAGGCCGCCGAGCTTCAGGATATCCGCCGGCGCCTGGACTCGCTCACACCGCGCGAGCGCGAAGTCATGGGACTCGTGGTCACCGGAATGTTAAACAAGCGAGTCGCTTACGAGCTCGGCACTGTGGAGAAAACCATCAAAGTCCATCGCGCGCGCGTGATGGAAAAGATGGAAGTGGGTTCGCTTGCAGAGCTGGTTCGGCTGGCTGAACGCTTAGGAATCGGCAAGACGTGAAATGATAGGTGGCAGGTTTCGGGTTTTGGTAAGGAACTTTCGATCGTGAAACCTGAAACCGCTCCCTCGCACTGGTCCTTGCCCCTGTTGGACCAAGGTCCAATATACAGTCATTGGACTCTCCTCTAGATTGCTCCACAGGCAAAGCAATTCCCGACTCCATCTCGTCCCGATTGTTTTGCGCATCGAAAATTTATGAGCAAAGACCGTCCATTGATCGCTATTGTGGATGATGATATATCCGTCTGCCGTGCCATGAAGCGGCTCGTCCGATCCCTCGGCATGAACGCGGAGACGTTCGCATCGGGGAAGGAGTTTCTAGATTGTCTCGAGGCGCTGCCGTCGTTTCATGCCGACTGCGCTATTTTGGATATGCAAATGCCAGGGATGAACGGTTTGGAAGTGCAGGAGTGGCTCGCGCGCAGTTCAAGCCCTATTCCGGTTATTTTTATCACGGCTCATGACGAAGTCGGCGCCCGCGAGCGGGCGTTGGCTATGGGTGCCGTGGCTTTTCTGCGTAAGCCGTTCAACGACGAATTGTTGATTAGAACATTGCGCGCGGCGCTGGCGAGCGAAGCGCGCGGCGGACAAGTTCCACCGAGCGCATAAACCGCATTGGCCTAAGGTCCAATTTTACGCGCGAGAGTTTCTCTGTAAGTAAGCGGACAATTAATTCAACAGCGGAAAAAAAAATTCAGGAGGATTGTTTCAAATGAGGAAAAGTTGGAATCAAGGCGGTTATCTTTCGACTTTGGGCTTGGCATTAATTATCGCCATGTTTGTGGCATTGTCCAGTGCGGCGGCAATCGCGGCTCAGGGCGGATACGAGCCGCCGGCAACGCTCAATGCTTCGCAGATTCTTCCGCCCGATCTTTTGGCCGGACCGAATCATCGCGTCGAGGAGAGAGTCAGCAACGATGGTTTGCTCAATACGTATCGAGTCGGCTCCAAATTTGGCGCGTTCACGGCCGTGTCGACGACAATACTGAAAAAAAGGATTGGGGAAATTAACGCATTGGTGGCGATGGAAAAGATTTCGAAGACGTCACTCTATACAGCGGCATTAAAAGACGCTGGGGTGAACACACTGGCAGGGGTGAAGAACTTGTTAGTCAGTCCGGTGCAAAGCTTGAGTGGAGCGGCCTCGGGAATCGGTGCAGCGCTTTCCCGGGTGAAAAACAGCATCAATGGTCCCCAACGAAGCCAGTC
>JAERMN010000389.1 GCA_016844625.1 Deltaproteobacteria bacterium | reverse complement strand
GCGCAGATGCGGATTCATCTTGGTCGCGTTGTCGATGAACCATGTGCGGAGTAGCTTTGTGGCATGCACAGCGTAGTCTTCCCGGCCCGTGAAGAAATATCCAAGCGCGAGGGTTTTTACCGACTGAACGAGATCGCCGAAACGTTTTCGGTCTGAAGTCTGGTCTCGTTCTGGGTTTACTTCGCCATCGCGGCGAATGTATGGCAGGCCATTGGCCGTGTTCGGGTTGGGCCACCAGTAGGGCGCAAGGCTCATGTAGTCATGCTTGTCGCCGCTCGGCGGCGTTAGCTCTTTGTGCGTGACCGCGAATGGGCCAGCGCCGAGCGCGCGGTCAGCGTCGCGCTTGAGTCTGCTAAGCGCCGGGAGCAGCGCGGCGTCGTTGGCGTCGAGCTGTTTCTTCGCTCCGTTCAGATCTGCCAGATTCAAAATGACCAAACGCGGTGGCTCAGCGGCGGCTGCGAACGAGCGCGAAACGAGCACAACGGAACTGAGTGCGAAGGCCGCAAACGCAAGCCGAGAAAAAGGGCTGTTCAGGCTTTTGTGTGGATAATGTGTCAGGATTCACCACGAAGGCACGAAGGACACGAAGGTTTTCGTAGGGTGCGCTTCGCGCACCGGTCAGTCTCGGAATATTTCGCGCAAAGCATGTCCTGAGCAACGTCGAAGGAACGCCAAGGCCGCAAAGGTCGGAGAAAAATGGTGAAGATCGTTCGTAAGATTATCAATCTTTCCTTTCCGAACTTGGCGTGCTTGGCGCCTTGGCGCGAGTAATTTCCCGTGTTCGAGTATTTCAGGTCACCGGAAAATTTGCGCAAGCCGCGCAAACTGTCAAGGATAGTAATACGAAGGACACGAAGGTTCCGGATAATTAGGACGGGCGGGTTTCAAACCCGCCCCTACGAAACCTTCGTGCTCTTCGTGTCCTTCGTGGTGAAAACATCTTCACAGTAAACCCGGAAGCGCCAGAAAAAGTAGCAGTAAGGCGCGAGCGCTTCATTGGATAAACGCAGCCACTTCGCGGGTGGGGTATTAACCCCGCCCTTGACCAAAGGGGATGCTCGCCCCCTTTGGAAACCCCATTTAATGGTTCCACGCCGCGAGCAGCGTGGTCAACAAAAAGTGTAAAATATTCAATGGGCCGCCATCAGCGCCAATTTGACGATTCGCTGCACCAAGCGCGGAAAGCTGACGCCGGCTTTGTTTGCCGATTGGGCGAACTCGTCGTCGCGGTCGAGGTTGGGATTGGGATTGGCTTCGAGAACGACAATTTCTCCCGCCGGCGTGACGCGCAGATCGATGCGCCCGTAGCCGCGGATACGCAGCGCGCGGTAAACCGCCTTGCAGATTTTCGCGATGCGTTGGTCGGTGCCGTTGGGGAACGGTTCGGCGAAGACGTTTTGAATGCCCCAGCGTTTGCGGTAGGCGTCGTCCCATTTTGCTTTGAACGTGGAAAATTTCGGCTGATCGTCCGGAACTTGGGTGAAGATCACCTCGCGGAAAGGAAACACGCGCAAACTGTCGTTACCGAGCAGGCTCACGTAGATTTCTCGTCCCTCGATGAATTCTTCCGCCAGCGCCGGCTGGTTCATGCGCTCATGAATGAAGCGAATCCGCTCTTCGAAGGCGTCGTCGTTTTCGACGAATGAGTCTAACGATATGCCATAAGAAGCTTCGTCTTCGGCCGGTTTTATGAACAGCGGAAACTTGAGCCGGCTCGGCCGTTTGATCGTCGTGCCGGGGGAGTAGATTGCGAAATTGGGCACGAGGATTTTATGAAAGGCGAGCAGTTCTTTAGCCATACCTTTATTTTTGCACAGGGTTAGTCCCGTCGGGCTTGACCCCGTGTAGGGCACGCCCAACATTTCCAGTAGTCCGGCGACATTGCGATCATAGGCTGACACTTCATTAAAGTGTTCGGTGAGATTGAACACGACATCGGGTGGATTGGTTTTAATCTCGTCGAGGATCGGCGCTACTTCGTCCCAGATGCCCAGGGTGCGCACTTCGTGGCCGAGTTGTTTGAGCGCGCCGATCACATGGGCTTCGGCGGCAAAATCATCGGTCTTTAGTTCTTTGCTGAAATCTTGATCCGCCGGCGGCGTCCCGGCGCTGCCGAAGAGGGCGAGAACCTTGTAACGTTGCTTAGCGCGAACCATTGGCTAGGAGTCCTTAAACTTGCCGGTCAGACGATAATGTGCCGCCAGCGTCGCCAGATAAGCCGCGACCTCCACGGCGGCGGATGCTTCACGGAGCCGTAGATCGAGCTCGCTGCAGCGATCGGTGAGCGCGCGCAACAAGCGGCTGATGGTGAACCTTGGCTCGCCGGTCGAGGCGGATACGGCATTGAGAATCAATTTGTTCGAGCGCCGTAAAAATACCGCGGCGCGCTCGCCGTGGGGTGAGCTGGTCGACGCGGCGAAGAGCCGCTTGAGATCGGCGTCGAAGAAATCGGGGAACTCCTCAGCGTAAGTGCGCCGCCGCCTTTTGTAATGGACTTCGAGTCGCGAGCGCAGTCGCGACGCGTCGCTGATTTTCGCTTTGGAAAAAACCAGCGGCGGTTTGCCGGCGAGTCGCTGCATCAGGTCGTCGACGTATTCGAGTTTTTCCAGCGCCTGCCACCCTTTGTATTGATGGCGCCAGTCGAGGTCCGGAGTGAGCCAGATGGCGATGGTTTCGGCGAAGTCTTCCTCCGGATGGCTCTGGGCGTAGTAGCCGTCGAGATGGCGCACGAAGCGCTTACTGTAGGGACGGGCGCGAAAGCTTTCGGAATATTCCAACGACGGCGGGCCGAAAAGTTTCTGCCAGCGTTTATCTTTGCCGAGCAGATAAGCGTGGTTAAGCACATGGCCCATCTCATGACGCAAGAGGCGCAGACACCATGATTCGCTATCGCCTTCGACTTCCATCATCATTTTCGCTTCGAGCTTTTTTAAGCGCGGATGCGCGAGGTAAAAGGGGATGGCAATCGTCGATGACCCTTCGGGGCAAAACCATTCATCGCCGAGATAACAGATCGGTTTGAACGAAATCCCTCTGGCCGAGAGCTCGGCGTAAAAGTTTTCAATGCGCGATTCGAGCTCGGTGCCGGCGATCTTGAGCTTGAGATCGCAAATGCGCGTGCGTAGCAGCTCGTCGTCGGTGAGACCTGCCAGGTCGAAGTTAGAACTCGGCGGCTGTACGGAAGATAGCTTTTCTTTGTTTGACGAAACGTCCACTCGGCTATTTTAGCAGACGGTAGGGTAAGCGGCTAGTGAGAACTGGCCTGCAGAACTCGCGTAAGGAGTTAGGGGTGAAGAGCGAAGTGTCAGATTATTTAACTCCTGACTACTTACTCTTTGCACCTCACCGCATTTCACGGCGCCACCGTGCCTGGCCGCTGCGGCACTTTGCCTTCCAACTCGTCGTCGATGTGACCGTAATTGTAAAATGGATTGGTCACCGTCTTGCGGTACTCTTCAGGGGGCACATTGCAATAGACTTCAAGAACATTGCCGTCCGGGTCGTAAAAGTAAATGCTTTTGGTCACGCCGTGAAAAAGCGTATGGCGCAGCTTGACGCCGTGCTCTTTAAACTTCCGGTAGACCTCCTGGAGCTCGGCGAAGGTCGCCACTTCGAAGGAGACATGTTCCATGCCGATCTGCTCTGGATTCGGCATCGGCGCGCCTTCTTTAGCTTCACGGATCGCCAGCATGTGATGATTGTCGACCATGTCGGTACTGAAGAACAGCATGCCGCGGTCGTTCTCGCCGACCTGGGGAAAACCTAAAACTTCCGTGAAAAACCTACGCGAGCGTTCGAGATTCTTCACTTTCAATACTAAATGGCCGACTCGTTTGATTTTGAATGACATGGTTGTCCTCCCTGGGGACTGCGGTGATGGAGTGATGGAGTACTGGAGTTTTGGTCCGGACCACCCAACAATCCATTACTCCAATACTCCATCACTCCAATCTTCTCTCTTCACATCGTCAGCATGACTTTGCCAAAGTGCTCGCGGCCTTCGAGATAACGCTGTGCGGCGCGAGTTTCGGCTAACGGAAACGTTTTGCCGATGCCGACGTCAAATGTCTTTTCTTGAACCAGCTGCAAGATCTTGTCGAGCTGCTTAAATTCCTCCGGCTTCGCTTTGAGATAATTGGTGATCGAAAAGCGCGTGGCTTTACGCCCCTCCGTCAACGTCGGTGGCGGATCGGGAACCAGCCCGAAGGCGCCGCCGATGGAGAACAAACGGCCGCCGGGTGCCAGCACCTGCAAACTCTTCTGATAGACTTCGCCGCCGATCATTTCGAGAACGACATCGACGCCGCGATTGTTCGTCACTCGCATGACTTCCGGCGCGAAATCGTTTTCCGAAACATCGATGGTCACGTCGGCGCCGAGGGTGCGGAGTCTGCGGCACTTCACTTCACTGCCGGACGTGGCGATGACTTTCGCGCCGAGGTGCTTGGCGATTTGAATTGCCGCGACGCCGACGCCGCTGCTGCCGCCCTGAACCAGCAACCACTCACCGGATTTCAAGTTGCCGTCGGTTACGTAACACGTTCGGGCACGGGCCGAACTTCGGTTGTCTTGGCGACGGCGTACTCTGCGTAGCCGCCGAGGCTTGGGTAACCGACCACGCGCTGGCCGAGTGTGAATTCATTCACGCCGGCGCCAAGCTTTGCGATGGTTCCGGCAAACTCGCGGCCGGGAATCACCGGCAGCGCATCGGCGGCAATTCGATAGGTGCCTTTGCGCAGGCCGAGATCAGCGCGGTTGAGCGACGCCGCTTCGACTTTGATCAAGACTTCGCTGACCTTCGGTTCGGGCACCGGAACGTCTTCGTACTTAAGAACATCTTCCGATGGTCCGAATTCGTGGATGCGGATGGCTTTCATGGCTAGCGCCTCCTGTCAGATTCAATGGTTCTTCCGGCTATTGTGTGGATGATGAGTCACGTTCGGTTTGTTTTGTTCACCACGAAAAACACGAAGGTTCCAGATAATTTATACTCCAAACTTCGTGCTCTTCGTGTCCTTCGTGGTGGAAACATCTTCACAGTAAACCTGGTACAACCGATTAAATAAGACCGATGGAACGAAGGCGGTCTGTCAACGCATGAGTCGCTTTGCGAGACGATTATTTATTGCCCCGCGGGCGATACAGTTC
>JAERMN010000388.1 GCA_016844625.1 Deltaproteobacteria bacterium | reverse complement strand
TCGCGGCGGGCTTTTTCGAGAAAGCTGTAATCGACGACTTGCGGGATCGTAAACGGTAGGGCGACTTTGGAATCTTCGCGCACCATGTCGATCATCAGCTGCATGCCTTCGGGCTTCGCCATCAGATCGCGGGTCATGCCGCGGTTAAATTGCCGAAGCATCTCCGTCGCGATACGCCTGTCCGCAAGCTTCCATTGCTTGACGATAATATTGATCACTTCCTCGCGGTTGCGCGGCTCTAAGACGAAATTCAGAGCGCGCAGCGCGGCGCGCACCATGCCGTAGACTTCGTCGGGATTCTCTTGAATCTTTTTCGCTGAAGCGCCGATGGCGTTCTGGGGAAAATTGACGATATCGCCGACGAAGAGAATTTCATTGTAGCCGCGCTCGACGGCGAGAATGTTTTCCGGCACGCCAAGGAGCGCCGCGTCGACCGCGCCGGTTTCGAGCGCGGTCAGGCGGTTTTCTCGCAGCGGCACGATAGTCACATCGCGCCCGGCCTGAAATCCCAGATGCCTAAGCGCCGCGTCGGCCATTAACGTTGCCGTGCCGCCCGGCGTGCTGCCGCCGATTTTTTTGCCCTTGAGATCTTGCGCGCTGCGGATTTCTTTGCGCGCGATGAGGGAGATCAACGGGCGGTCGACGGCGCAGGCGAGGATCTTCGCCGGGTTGCCGCGCACGATGGTTTGAACCATGCCGTTGATCGCGGCGCTGTAGTCGATATCGCCGCGCACGAAGGCGGCGTTGACCGCCTGGGTCGCCATGAAAATCGTCTCCAGGTCGATGCCTTGCTCGCGGTAAAAACCTTTGTGATAGGCGAGATGAAACGGCAAAAAGCCGATGTTGTTGGACTGGATACCGAGACGGACTTTCTTCGCCGCGGTCTGAGCGCCGATATTACTCGGCGCGGCAATGACTGCGAGAAGTAGCAGCAGAACCGCGGTGACGTTCATTGATCTTGTCTCGGCGGATTATACTGATCTCAAATCGCGTAAAGCGCGCGCGGGTTATCGCTCAAGATCTTTTGCTTGACCTGTGCGGTTAGATCGCCGCGCTGGCGAAACACTTTGATGGCGTCGACATCGCTCGATGTGTCGGTGTGGCCGTAGTCCGTGCCGATAACAAGATTGTCTTCCCCGGCTTCGCGAACGAGGTAGGGGATATCGTCGCAATTCTCGCAGGTGACGAACATGCCGTACTCCTTCAGCAAGTTCTCCGGCCAGGCGCGTCCAAGAGTTCTAAACCGGTTCTTTGCCTCGTGCATCACCCACGGCACCCATTGGGCGCTCGCTTCGATAAAGCCAAAACGAAGTTTGGGAAAGAGCGCGTGAATCTCGCTCATGACGATGTCATTGAACGACGCCACCGTGGGGATACGGAAACGGTGGAAGGTCGAAGCGATACGCACGGGATGGTTATATAAATCGGTGAGCCAGGCACTGCCGTTGGCGATGTGAATCGCGATCGCCATGTCGAGCTTCTGGGCTTCGTCATAGACGGGGTAAAAGCTAGAGTCGGCGAGCAGACGATTGCCCTCGACCGGACGCAGGCAGACGGCCACAGCCCCGTTTTCTTTCGACCAGCGAATCTGGTCCAGGGCATCGGGCATGCTCAAGAGCGGCGGCATGCAAGACCAGCGCAGGCGTCCGTTACTTTGCTTCCAAATGTCAGCGAGCCAGCGATTCCAGCTTTTGCAGAGCGCCACGTCGACGGCGGGTCGGTCGGCGCAGGATTCGATAAACATGGTGTTGTGCAGCACTTGAACATCCACGGCGGTGTCGTCCATATGCTGCAAGCGCAGGTCAACGTTGCCGAGCTCGCGGGACTCCTGCTGATCAGCGAATTTCCGGCCCACTTGTTGTTGGCGCTTTGCTAATTCTTCGTCAGAGAAAGCCGCGAAGCGAAAGCCGCGGACCTTGCCGTCGATGAGCCAAAATTGCTGGCGCACGCCGGCTTCTTCCCGCGCCTCCAACGGCATCGGGCGATACTGCTGCTCCGACTTGTCCATAAAGTCCCAGGTCCGCGCGCACTCGACCACATGGGCGTCGGCGTCGACGACAAGATTCTTTTTCGCAGTTTCCATAAATTTCCTCCGCGTCTTCTCGCTGGTTTAACACTAATTGAGAGGGTGGATCAGTGTCAATCACTTCCCGGCCCCTGGCCGGCGACACACGCACCCCGGCGAAGCGAATGTTCCCTCCGCCGCGCCCATGACCGCCTTGAATGGCTGTATGCCGAGCGATGTGGCAAGCAAGCATTTTGGCGGAGAACCGCATCTTCCGCCCGGATTGGCGAGAAATGCTCCAAATTGTTCAAAAAAGTTTGAACCCTTTCCCTCGTCAGTCACCCACGGCCTAAAGGGCGCTCAATTTATTAGGTAGTTACCTGATTCGCCCCAGATGGCATATCGGTTGCTCAAAGGCAGGAGTAGCCTGCGAAACCGGCAAATTTCGATCATACATTCGGGAGGGAGCCCATGTTCAACGAAGCTAAGGTCGTCGATATTGCGTCACGGCGAAATGGCGAAGAAGGCGATGCAGTTTCGTATTCTCAGGACCGTTTAAGCGGCCCGGATCGCAAAATGAGCAAAAGCTATTCCGGCGTGGGCGAATATCACGCGCCGGACGTTGGAAGCCACACCAAGCGGGTTTTGCGTTTGATCGCCGAGAGCAGCTCGATCTCTGAGCGCGCTTGCAAGGCGGCGCTCAAGGGCGCCGAATGTTCCGACCGCATGGATGAGATCCTGGCACGCGAGCTCACCAGTTTGCGCGAACAACTTCGGCGAAAGGATGAATCATTGCTGGGTTTGCAGACGGCGTTGGCGAAGTCGGAGCAGGCTGCCATAGAAAAGATCGAAGACCTCGAAGGGCGCCTGCGCGGCCACGAGTCGCAACTTAGCGAGCAGCAGTCGGAGCTTCGGCAGCTGCGGTCAGGGCGTGACTACCTGCGCTACCGATTGAATCGAAGCGAAGTTGCCGCCAAGGCCGCCGAGGTCCAGGCTGAGCGGCTCAGGGATCGGTTACAAAAAAAATCGTCCAGTCAAAGCTTGAAATCGCTAGGTGCAAACGGGAAGTCTCGGACAAAGAAACTGAGATGCGAAAGCCGGCAACCGAGTCGCGGACGACTATTGAAGAGCTGAGACTTCGCCTGCGTGAGACTGTAGAAAAACTCGCGAACCGGAACAAGGGACGCGGAGCTAATCGGCAGAAGAGTCTAGACGTGATTGACGCCCGCGAGAAAAACCGGGAGGCTCCTCGAGCAGGTCTGCACGGAATCCGCAAAACTCAACATAGTTAGCGACAAGCAATCGGCATTCCGACAAGTATGAGTTAGCTTGGTTTTCTGTGAAGAAGGATTCACCACAGAGGCACAGAGTTCGCAGAGAGTTTTTCCAATCCCTTTTCTCTGTGTTCTCCGCGTCTCTGTGGTGAGTAATCTTTCACAATTCCCGCGCCATCGACCGCGCCTAGAAGTACATGCCCGCGTCGCCGCTCTTACGCGAGATCGGCGAGAGCATGCCGAACAACGATTTCATCGCCCAGTTGGCCAGCGAGGCGAGAATGAAAATAAATAGCAGCAGCGCGTACATGTCGGCGATGCGGAACTGGCCGTAATATTCGACGATCATGAAGCCCAAGCCGGCTTTGGCGATCTTAGTTTCGGCGAGCAGCGCGCCGGTCACCGCCCCGCCGAGACCGATTCGGATGCCGGTAAAAACCTGGCCGGCGATGGCCGGCAGATAGACGCTCCTGGCGATCTGTGCCGGCGTGGCGCCGATGGTGCGGGCGACATCGACGTAGACTTTTTTCACTTCGCGCATGCCGGCGATGGTTAGCAGCGAGATCGGAAAGAATGCCGCGATGGCGCCGACGGCGAGCTTGGAATGGACGTCGATGCCCAAGAACAAAATGAACACGGGAAAGATGACGATTTTCGGCACCACCGCGGCGTAGAGTATCAGCGGCTCGACGATTTCCAGCCAGCTTTGCTTGCTGCCCCAGAGGATTCCCAGCGGGACGCCGAGCAAAGCGGCGATCGCGATGGCGCCGCCGACTTCGTAGAGGCTCGCTTTGATATGCGGAATCATCACCGGCGTGGTGACGTAGATCCAAAGCGATTGGAGGATTTCCGTGATC
>JAERMN010000048.1 GCA_016844625.1 Deltaproteobacteria bacterium | reverse complement strand
GGCGTTCTCATACTACCGATAGAACGCACCTTCGGCTGGGACCGCTGGGTTATTTCAGCCGCCATGTCGCTGCGCCAGTTGGAGTCCGGCATTGTCAGTCCCGCTGTTGGCTTTCTGCTGGACCGCTTCAGCGCGCGTAAATTGATTTTCTGGAGCGCTGTCATTTCAGGCGTCGGCTTCATCGGCCTCAGCTTCACCAACGGCATTGTCACGTTTTTTCTCTGGTTCGTGGTCATTTCTCTCGGTGCATCCGGCGTCAGCCACGCGGTTACCTGGCCGGTGATCATCTCGCGGTGGTTTCGTCGCAACCGCGGCTTGGCCACGGGGCTTGCGGTAACGGGTCCCATCTTCGGCTCGCCCATTGTCATACTGAACACGCAGATCGAGGAGGCGTACGGTTGGCGCGTGGTCCTTATCGGCTACGGAATCCTAGTCCTGATCGGTGTCACGCTGCTCAGCATGCTGGTGCGCGACGGGCCGGAGCCCTACGGTTTGCGGCCTGACGGCGACCCACCGGAGGAGGGCGCCTCCACGGAACGCCCTAGCGGCTCATCGCTCCGCCGAACCGATGCCGGGCTGACGCTCCGCGCGGTGCTCCGCACCAAGGAGTTCTGGCTATTCACGAGCTACTTGTCGGGTACCTTCGCCGTAAACTCCGCGGTCCAAGTCCACATGATTCCCTACTTCCAGCAAGACATCGGATTTACCGCGACCTGGGCGGCCGTGGTCATGTCCATGGTCTTCGTCATCAGCGGTATTGGGCGCATCGGCGGCGGCTATCTGCTGGACAAGACGGACTATCGCCTCGTCCTGGCAGTCGTCGCCGGGATGATGGGCTTTGCCTTGTTGTACCTCCAGGTCGTGCCCGTCAAAACGGTCTCCGCCACATTGCCCTTCGCGCTGCTATTCGGCGTCAGCTTCGGCTGCCTGGTTCCCATGCGTGGCGCCGTCGGCAGCATTATGTTCGGCACCCGGGCCATCGGTGGAGTCTTGGGCCTGCTGCAAGGAGGGCCGATTGCGGCGGGAGTCATCGGCCCCTTGGCCATGGGCATGATCTTCGACCTGAACGGGAACTACTCCGCGGGCATCTGGGGGCTCATCGTCATCAGCGCTTTCATGATGCCGCTGTCCCTGGCCATGGCCTCGCCCGCCGAGTTGGCCAAGCGCATTGGGCAGCAGTGACTTTGACCTTCCTAGCTACGTTCCCACCTTGAGAAAAAACAAGAGCGCGCGATACGGGACGCTGTCGCCGTTACGCCCTTACGCATCAGTCATAGCGTTTCGCGACTGGAACCTTTAGAACCGACGTTCGTATAACGTTTTGAACGAAGCGCAGCGATTGAACGACTTGAACCATTTGAACGCGGCATTTTGTTTATTTGCTGAGCCCGTAAAAGCGCGCTGTGTTATCAACCAGCAGCTTGCGCTTGCTCTCCTCGCTGATCGCGCTTCGCTTGAGGAAGACGGCCGGTGCTTTTTCCTACGCTTTTACCTTCGGCAGCACTTTCTCGCCAAATAAATCCAGTTGTCGAGGATCGGGATCGGCGACACCGATGATCAGGGTGTCGAGGCCTTTGCTGAGGAAATATTGGATTTTCTCGACGCATTGATCGGCGCTGCCAACGATGGAGACCGGTTCGACGGCGGTTCTGATGCGGCCGTAGTAACGCATAGTGTAGTCTTCGACGCATTTTACAGCTTTGGCTTTGTCGTCGTCGATGGCCATGAAAGCCAGGCTGGCTTTTTCGATGTCATTAGGGTTTCGCCCCGCGGCGGCGGCGTAGCTGGCGATCTTGTCCCAGGTTACGTGAAAGTCGGCGATGGCCGAGCTGCCGGAGATAAATCCGTTGGCCCAGGTGCCGGCGCGTTTGAGGGCGGCTTCGGCGCTGCCGCCGGTCCACAGCGGTGGATGGGGCTTTTGCACCGGACGCGGCCCGACGCTCAAGTTTTCTACGTTATAAAATTTTCCTTTGTGCGTGACGTTGTCCTCGGTCCACAGGCGTTTCATCAGTTGCACTTGCTCCACGGCTCTAGTGCCGCGGTGTTCGTAGGGAATTTCTACGGCTTTGTAGTCGGGCTCGCGGCTGCCGAAACCTAAGCCGATTGTGACGCGGCCGTTGGAAATGAAATCCAGTGTAGAGATGATCTTCGCCAGGTGCGCCGGATGGCGCGTGTTGCCGAGCAAGATGGAGGTGCCGAGACGAATTCTCTGTGTCGCGCCGGCGGCGGCGGCGAGGATGGTGAGCGGTTCCAAATTGTCGTAGGCGATGCGGTCGATGGTCCACATCGAGTCGCAGCCCATGGCTTCGCACTTCTTAGCGAAGTTGACGACGTTTTCCGGTTTGGTGAGCGGTGCTGGGTTGACCCAGGCGAGTCCGATTTTGGCCATTGAATTATTTCCTTTCGAGTTGAGCGTCACGGCAAAATAGACCAGACCAACGCCCCTTTTCAAGGATGAACGTCTGCGATATACGAGACAGCACAGGAGATCGTATACCAACATAAACCTAGGAGGAACGATGTTATGGACGCTTTTACCTATAAGCTCAAGACGCCAATGATCACCGGTGGGAGAAGTCACATTCCGCTCGCCGACACGGAATTAATGTCCGTCGGTATTAACTATTATGCGGTTGGGCGTAAAAACAAACTCCATGCCCATTTCGGCGAGGATCATACCTTTGTCGTGATGGACGGCCAGGCGACGTTCTACAACAAAGAACATCAGCCGAGCGTGCTTAACAAGGGCGAGGCGATTATGTTGCCAGTGGGCTGTCTGTATTATTTTGAAAATTCAGGTGACAAGCCGTTGGCGCTGTTGCGGGTGAGTGCGCTTAAGGGCAAACCGGAGTTCACCCGTGTGGACGCGGAAGGTAATAAGAGAACCGAAGTGGAAAATCAGTACATTACGGTGGACGGTGAGCCCATCGCGGGTAAGTTTTGGGAGCTGAGTTAGCGGATGACAATACCGGGCTGCTCCGTGGCGACGATATTCCGAAGAGCTATGACGATCTTTTGTTGCCCGAGTGGAAAGGCAAGCTCGGCCTCGATCTCAACTATTTTAGGTGAGAGATGAAGATCACGGATGTTAAGACTATACGTCTACGCGCGTTGATTCCTACCGAAGGACAAGTTTTCAGCCGCTCCGGTGTACGAAACACGCGGTCGACAACATTGATTAAAGTGGCAACCGATGACGGTATCTATGGTCTTGGTTCTGCTTCCGGGAACGGCGAGCTGATCGAATTTATCGTTGCCCGGGTGCTGAAACCGTTGCTGGTCGGCATGGACCCCACCGAGATCGACGAAATTTGGGACACGGCTTATGTTCGCGGCGGCCACAAAGAGTTTGGCACTCGTGGCATTGGCGTCGTCGCGTTGAGTGGTGTTGACATCGCGCTGTGGGATATTCTCGGCAAAGTGCGCGGCATACCTCTCTATCAACTGCTCGGCGGCAAAGTGCGCGACAAAGTGCCGGTGTATGCGACCGCGCTCTATCCCGAAGCGCCGTCCAAGGTCGCAGCAAGGGCGCGCGGGTTTGCCGAGCAGGGTTTTCACGGCGTGAAAATCAAAGTCGGTTTCGACTTGGATCAGGACATCCGCATCGTGCGCGCGGTGCGCCAGGAGTTGGGCAAGGACTTCATCGTCATGACCGACGCCAATCAAGGCTATAGCGTCGAGGTTGGCATCAAGGCGGCGCAGGCGTTCGCTGATGCTGGCGCCTTTTGGCTCGAAGAGCCGTTGTTTGTCGAAGACATAGAGGGCCACGCGATCCTACGCGAAAGAGGCAATACCCCGATCGCCGTCGGTGAGAATCTGCACATGTCGTATGCCTTCGAGAATTTTATTCTGCGCGGCGCGGTGGATTTCATTCAACCTGATGTCGCCCGCGCCGGCGGCATTACTGAGATTCGAAAAATTACCGCGCTCGCAGCGAAGCACAACGTTCCCGTATCGTTTCATACCTGGGGCGACGGTGTCGCGCTAGCAGCCAGCGTGCATCTTTCCGCCGCGCTTAAAGACTGCATCGTCATGGAGCTCGACTACACTTACAATCCGCTCCGCGAAGAACTTTTGCGCGAACCGTTCAAAGTCGAGGACGGTTATCTGACTCCACCCGAGCGGCCAGGTTTAGGTATCGAATTAAATCCCGACGCCCTGCAGCGGTTTGCCTTCGCTGGTTCTGAAGATCTGGCGATTCGGCAGAAAACTTTGGCCTAATTTGTCCGCTCCTTGGTGATTCTCCTCGTCACAATAAGATTGGACGATCATTCTTGTCGTTGTGTCAGGCCACGACAGGTAATTGGGAGCGTTCGTCGCATTTCATTTAGGCGATTGTCGTATTCCCGGTAGTAGGAGCGTCATTGTTGGTCGCTGCGTTGCTGGCATAATGCTTGCGCTTTTGCCGACGAGATAATTTCATAGCTCGTCGGAGGCAAGCATGATTAGGCAGTCGTTTCGCTATTTGTCTAAGCAGTCGAAGATTATTAGTGCATGGGTGACTCTGCTAACTTTTCTGATGAGTTCCGCCGTTCCTGCGGCAGCGGTGATGAATGCGACTCAGGGTGGTGCGCTGGCGCAGCCGTTGCCACTCTTTCCCGCTGATAACTGGTGGAATCTGGATGTTAGTAGTTGGCCAGTCGATGTGAATTCACAAAGCTACGTCAATTTCATCGGTGTTTCACGGCAGCTACATCCAGACTTTGGTGGCCGGGACGCGAGTACACAGTATGGAATTTATGGGATCCCTTATGCTGTGGTCGCTGGCGTTACGGATGTCGATCTCAAAGCTGTGCATTTTCAATACTGGGATGAGAGCGATGGAGTCAATCTAAACACCGGCGTAAGCTTCCCTTTCTATCCTATTCCGCCCCAAGCGACCGTCGAGCCGTATTGGATTGAAGGCGGTAACCCAGGCAACATCGATGAGCGTTGTTGCGCTGATCGTCATTTGTTGATCGTCGATCGCGATCGCAATTATCTTTACGAACTTTACAATGTGTTTTACGACACGACGCAAGCCAAATGGCACGCTGGGTCGGGGGCGTTTTTCGACATGAACACGAATAACCGACGGCCGGATACGTGGACGTCAGCGGATGCCGCCGGGCTAGCGATTCTTCCCGGATTAGTCCGCTATGACGAAGTGTATGACCCCGTCCTTACCGAGATTCGTCATGCCCTGCGTGTCACGGTTCGAGCCACCAACGGATATGTCTATCCGGCGTCTCATCGTGCCGGATCGACAGCGGGTGGGTTGCCGATGGGTGCGAGACTACGCTTGAAGCCGAGTGTTGATGTTACCCAGCGGACGAGTAATCCGAATATGCAGAAAATTTTTCGGGCGATGCAGAAGTATGGACTCATCGTCGCCGACAACGGCTCTGACATGTACATTACCGGGACGCACGACACGCGCTGGAACAACGACATTATCAATCCAGCGTTCCGTACTCTAACGGCAAATGATTTTGAAGTGATCCAACTTGGTTACAACCCGACGGTGAGTGCTGCCACGTTGACCTCGATAAGCGTGAATCCGTCCGCCCTGATCGGCGGCCAGTCGGCAGCCGGCACGGTGAACTTGACCGGTGCTGGGCCCGCGGGCGGAGCGACAATCGATTTGTCGAGTGCTAATGCGGCGGCAGGTGTACCGAGTTCGATTACCGTTCCAGTGGGCGCTACATCGGCGAGTTTTCCGGTAACAACGATCTCAGTGAGTTCGACGAACATTGGCAATATCTCAGCGGGCTACAACGGCATTACGAAGTCAGCGACCCTTATCGTCAATCCGCAGCCAGCAGCGGCGCTTTCGGCTCTTTCCCTCTATCCGACAACCGTTCGCGGCGGCAATGGCTCGGTGGGCACAGTGACGCTCACTGCGCCGGCGCCAACGAGCGGTTTGGTTGTGAATTTGTCGAGTAGCAATTCCGGCAAAGCCGCGGTGCCTTCGACGGTGACTGTGCCGACGGGAAGCACGACGACGGCCTTCAAAATTGCAACAACGACAGTTAGCCGAAAGATCGTAGTGACCATTTCGGCGTCACACGGGGTAATTAGCAAAAGCGCTTCGCTTGCAATCAGCAAGAGATAGAACATTCCATTACCAAAGCGCGCGCCGAGATTAGCTAGTGACTCGGCGCGCGCAATTAATGTTTTTTCCCGTCAGAGGCCTTCTTCCTCAAAAAATATATGCGTTTGAGCGCATATCGCTCATGAACCCGGATTGCGCAGATAAAACTGACACGAAGAGCGAGGCGCGGGCCTTCCATTGCGAAAGCAATGAAGTTCCACCTCTAAGCGTATGGCGAGCATGGGCAAAATCGAGTGGGCATCTCAAGTACCGGCGGTCATAGCGGAATAGCAAAAAGGACTTTGAAACTTTACCATTGGGCGCCTTCGCAACTCCAGGCCCACGCCTCGCTCAGCAAGGGTTGTAACTCCTACTGTGGAATCCGGGATGAATACCACCTATGACGACTACAGCCAGCGGCTGGTGCCTGCCGTGCCGGATCCGACGACGCCGGGTATTCAAACCATCATCGATCATCAAGCGAAAACCCGCCCAGAAGCTAAAGGGTTGAAACCAATTGACTTCATCGATGCTTTAACCTTGAAAGAAATCGAAGAGAGCGGCTTCATCAAAAAGCTGTACGCGAACTAGTTCGTTACACGGGTGGGTAAGCTCAGCTCAGCGATTCTTTGTTTTGGCACCAGCCCGGGAGCCGCGGCGTTGCCTAAAAACGCCTAATTGTTATGATGCCGTTCTCCTATGTACGAACAGGATACGATTGCGGCGATTGCTACGCCACCGGGTGAAGGCGGTGTGGCGATCGTGCGCGTTAGCGGTAGAGACGCGGAACCAATTGCGACGCGAATATTTACTCGGTCGCGAGGCAAAAACGGAAAACTAAAATCGCACATGCTCTACCACGGTAGCATCCGTGATCCACAGACGGAGAGCGTGGTTGACGAAGTATTACTCACCATCATGCGCCAGCCACGCAGCTACACCGGTGAAGATGTTGTCGAAGTGCATTGCCATGGCGGGGCGTTTCTGTCGCGCCAAATTCTCGGCTTGGTTCTCGTTGAGGGCGCTCGTCAGGCAGAAGCGGGTGAGTTCACCAAGCGCGCGTTTCTTAACGGAAAGTTGGACCTAGCTCAAGCGGAAGCGGTGCTTGATTTGATTCGCGCAAGAACGGTTAAAGGAGCCGAACTTGCGCTCAACCAAGCCAGTGGCGCGCTATCGAAGCACGTCGGCGAGTTGCGCGAAGAACTGCTCGATATTTTGGTTCAAGTTGAAGCCGCCATCGACTTTCCAGATGAGGACATCGAACTCCTCCAGCGCTCTAGATTGGTCGAGAAAATCTTCGGCCTCGCTGACAAAATCAATGCTATTTCAGCAACTTATGAATGGGGGAGACTGTTTAGGGAAGGCGCTCAGGTATGTATCTGTGGCCGTCCTAACGTCGGCAAGTCGAGTTTACTCAATGCCCTGCTTGGCGAAGCTCGGGTGATCGTGACGCCGATTCCCGGAACCACCCGAGATGTGATTGAAGAATCGCTCAATTTGGCTGGCCTGCCGGTTGTGATTTGGGACACAGCGGGAATGCGTGAGACCAGTGATCAAGTTGAGCAATTGGGTGTGGAACTGGCGCGTCAGTATCTAGAAAAGGCCGACGCGGCAATTGTGGTGTTCGATGGCTCCGAAAAGCTTACGGCTGGAGATTTTGCTGTGCTTGACTCAGTCAGAGAAAAAAAACGCTTGGTCGTGATCAACAAAAACGATCTGCCGATGGCATTCTCAGTCGATCAAATTCAGCGTCAAGATGCGGCAGCTGAGCTGGTTCTGGTTTCAGCAAAATCCGGGGACGGCATCGATCTTTTGAAATCGACTTTACGGAGTTCGCTGTTAAACTACCAAGCAGAACCGGTGGTCGCCGTGACAAACATTCGCCATCGCAGCGATTTGCTGCGCAGCGCAGATTCCTTGGCACAAGCGGCGAACACTCTTGGATCTGGCCTGCCACCTGAGCTTGCGGCGGTCAACTTGAACGAGGCTCGCGAAGCTCTCGAGGAGATCATTGGGATGGTCAACAATGATGATATTTTAGAACGTATATTCGCAAATTTTTGTGTTGGAAAATAAATAGTTATAGTTGTAATAACGTTAAATTCAGGATAAATATTTTACCAAAATTAACTATGTTTCACGTGAAACTATGAAAAGTGAAGAGATTTTCGATGTGATCGTCGTTGGCGCCGGCCACGCCGGCATCGAGGCGTGTTTGGCGACGGCGCGGATGGGTTGTAGTGCGTTGATGTTGACCTTGAATCTCGACCACATCGGCCAAATGTCGTGCAACCCGGCGATTGGCGGGATCGGCAAAGGACATCTGGTTAAGGAGGTTGACGCGCTTGGTGGGGAGATGGGTCGGGCGATTGACGAAACTGGGATTCAATTTCGAATTCTTAACACCAAAAAGGGTCCCGCCGTTAGGGCTTCGCGGGCCCAAGCTGATAAGGCGCTCTATCGATCGCGGATGAAGCGAGTTCTGGAGAACTGTCCTGGGCTGACAATACGGCAAGGAAGTGCTGAAGGTCTGCTGGTCGAGGATGGTCAGGTTAAAGGGGTTGAAACTCAGATTGGCGAAAAATTTTACGGTCGTCGCGTCATTTTAACCACCGGGACTTTTCTTAAGGGTTTGATTCATATTGGCGATCGAAACTTTTCAGCCGGTCGTGCCGGCGACTTTGCCGTGCATGGGCTCAGCGAGTCGTTGGCAAATATCGGATTTAAAGTGGGAAGGTTGAAAACCGGGACTTGCCCACGCTTGGATAGCCGTACAATTGATTATTCCGAACTGGAAGTTCAGCCCGGTGATGAGCCGCCGCAACCGTTCTCATTCTCAAGTCATGGCGTAACTCAACGCCAGGTGCCCTGTCATATTACTTACACCAATGGGCGGACGCATGAAGTGATTAGAGCGGCGATGCATCGCTCGCCCATGTATTCCGGTGTGATTAAAAGTCGCGGTCCGCGCTATTGCCCGTCCATTGAAGACAAGATTCATCGATTTGCGGATAAGCAAAGGCATCAGATATTTTTGGAACCCGAGGGCTTAGATACGGTCGAGGTTTACCCCAACGGCCTATCGACCAGCTTGCCGCTGGACGTACAGATTGAGATGGTTCACTCGATTCGGGGTTTGGAGTATGCTGAGATAATGCGGCCAGGTTACGCGATTGAGTATGATTATTTCGAGCCGACTCAACTCCATCCAACTTTGGAAACCAAACTGGTTAAAGGGCTCTATCATGCTGGCCAAATCAACGGTACGACCGGTTATGAAGAAGCTGCCGCACAGGGAATCATGGCCGGGATCAACGCTGTGCTAAGTCTACGTGGCGAGGAGCCTTTAGTGTTTTCTCGCGACCAGGCTTATATCGGGGTCCTGATCGACGACTTGGTGACCAAAGGGACCGACAGTGAGCCCTATCGAATGTTTACGTCTCGAGCGGAATATCGATTGTTGCTGCGAGAAGACAATGCAGACCTGCGATTGACTGAGATCGGCCACAAAATCGGATTAGCCAGCTGTGAGGCAAACCGCCAACTGATCACTAAGAAGCAAGCAGTGGAGATGCTAATCAGCCATTTAGATCGCCATCAGCTTACATCTAGTCACGGGATAAATTCTCAAATTGAGTCTTTTGGTTCGGCGCCAATTAGCGGATCAGTTGCGTTGTCTCAGCTGTTGCGCCGGCCAGAGATTACTACGGAGCGGCTCCGTAAGCTAGTTTCAGATATTCCGATTGTGCCGCCAGATGTGGAAGCCCAGGCCGAAATCCATATTAAGTATGAGGGATATGTTAATCGGCAATTGGAAATTGTCGAACGTTTTAAAAAAATGGAAAATGTACGATTGCCAGAAGACATAGACTACTCCAAGATAAGTGGCCTATCGCGAGAAGTCTGCGAGAAGCTAACTCGCATCCAGCCACGCTCCATTGGTCAAGCCTCGAGAATTTCCGGCATCACACCAGCCGCACTTACGCTTCTTTCGTTTTATGTAAAGAAGCGTAAGACCGCTTAGCTTGCTTTCGCCGAGTTTCCTAACGCGATCAAATTAACCGAAGCCACTTCGCGGGCGGAGATTTAGCCCCGCCGCCAATTGAGATAATTGCAAAGGGGATGCTCGCCCCCTTTGGAAACCCCATAATTTTGTTCCCGCCTCAAGAGGCGGAGTTAAATTAGAATCGACTTTAAATTTGATCATTTTCGCTTGTTTCACGTGAAACGTAAGAAAATACTTTTAATTCGCTAAATTATATGATACAAAACATTAATTAATGGCTATGTTCATAAGCTATTGATATTTAAGATAATTTTAATGTTAAAAATTATAGCAATAGCAAATCAGAAGGGCGGTGTTGGAAAAACCACTACGTCGATTAACTTAGCAGCGTCGCTAGCGCTCGATTCGAAGCGCGTCTTGTTAATCGATCTTGATCCTCAGGGTAATAGTACGACTGGGCTTGGTGTTGATCGTTCAAAGCTCTCGGCAAGCCTCTATCACGTGCTTGATGGGTCGCGATTTATCGGCGAGGTTTTGTGCCAGACCGATCTGCCGCAGTTACTTTTAATTCCAGCGACCAGGGATTTGGTCGGTGCGGAGGTTGAATTGGTCAGTGCGGATCGGCGTGAGTACCGATTGAAAGACGCGCTCATATCGGTCACTGCCCACTACGATTACGTATTACTCGACTGCCCGCCGTCTTTGGGTTTGCTCACTTTGAATGCGCTTACCGCCGCTGATGTGTTGTTGGTTCCAATTCAAAGCGAGTACTACGCGCTCGAAGGGCTGAGTGCGATACTGGAAACGATGAATCTGGTGCACAAGGGGTTGAACCCCGCGCTTCACTTAGAAGGCATCGTCATCACGATGTTCGACAGCCGCAATCGTTTGTCGCACCAAGTCGTCGAAGAGATTCGCGCTCACTTTCCTGACAAGCTATTTAATACGATTATTCGCCGCAATGTCCGTCTAAGCGAGAGTCCGAGTTACGGCAAACCGATTTGTTTGTATGATCCGGCCTCGACTGGGGCGCAAGATTATCAAGATTTGGCAAAGGAGTTGATCACCCGTGGAGAACACGTTGTCAACGCAGAAAAGGGGGTTGGGTAGAGGGCTCGGTGCGCTGATTCCAACAGCCGCAGAACCGCTAACCCAAACCCCACAAGATAGCTTCCCGAAAGAGATCGCCGTAGATCGTATTACGCCGAGCCCATTTCAGCCGCGGCGCATTTTCGATGAAGCAAAAATCGAAGAACTGGCTGCGTCGATCCGCAATCAGGGCATCATACAGCCGCTGGTGGTGCGGCCCCAGGGCGATGGATTCGAATTGATCGCCGGCGAGCGGCGTTGGCGCGCCGCGATGCGCGCAGGTTTAAGCCGAGTGCCGGTGGTGATTCGCAATGCCAGCGATCACGAAGCGTTGCAACTTGCGCTGGTGGAGAATCTCCAGCGGGAAGATTTGAATGCCATCGAAGAAGCGAGCGGCTATCGCCGACTGCAGGAGGAGTTTCACTGGAGCCAGGAAGAGGTGGCGGTGCTCACGCTTCCCACCGAGGTGCAGCAAGAAGTGACGGCGGGAAAACTTCCCGCAGGTCAAGCGCGCGCGCTTTTGGGACTTCACACCGAACCTTTGATTATCTCAGCCTGCCGCGACGTGATCGCTAAAGGACTTTCCACGCGCGAAACAGAGAAAATGGTTCGCAACCTGCTCATCGGCCGCAAACGCCGCCGGCCGTTGCCGCTCGTCGATGCCGATCTAAAATCGGTGGTCGAAAACTTGCAACGTTCGCTCGGCACCCGTGTGCGGCTGTTGCCAAAGGCGCGGTCGACGAAAGGCAAGATCGAGATCGAATACTACACACTGGCGGATTTGGAGCGGATCATTCAGGTGATTACAACGCGCTTCGTGAGTGTTTAGGACTATGAGTCCATTAAACGAAGCCACTTCGCGGGCGGGGATTTAACCCCGCCGCCAATTGCGATAATTGCCAAGGGGATGCTCGCCCCCTATTAAAAACCCCATAATATGGTTCCCGCCTCAAAAGGCGCGGTTAACCTAGAATCCACTTACTGGCAATTCCGCCACGGGCGAAGTTAACTTTCCAATAACGGCTTTAGTTCGGCCCAACGGGTCACGGGCGCCGAGCAAGTGTAGTTGTGGCAGACGAAGACGGTTGGTTTACCGTCGGTTTGGATTTTTCCTTGCAGCAGCGGCGAAATATTTTCCAGCGATGCTTGGGGGCTGGCGAGTTGAAGCGTCCTATTGGGTAGATAAAGCGAATGGATTGCTTGTAAGAGTTCCCGCGTAGCTGGATCCTGGCGCTCGCCAACAATGATAATCTCTTTCGGCTTGGTTAAATAAAAATCCAACGCGCAGAGCAGATGGGCGAAGCCGAACGGTTGGCTTTCCATCGCGTCGTAATAAGCGCGCAGCACTTTTTCTGCGCGCTCGCGATATTCTTCTCTGCCGGTGATGTGATGCAGACGCAACAGCAACTGCGTCGCCATGGCATTACCCGAGGGGATCGACGCATCGAAAATCGGTTTGGCGCGACTAATCAGCTGTTCATGCGATTTGCCCGTGAAAAAAAAGCCGCCGTCCTTGTCGTCCCAAAATTCCCGCAGCATGATCTCGCATAACTCAATCGATCGATCCAGCAGCGAGCGGTCGAACAACACTTCGCAAACATCGAGCAGCCCGACCGCGAGAAAAGCGTAATCGTCAAGATAACCGAGCAGCTTGGCTTTGCCGTCCTGGTAGGTGTGCAGCAAGAACCCGTCGCGAAACAATTTCGCGAAGATAAATTCGATGGTTCGGTTGGTCGCTTCACTATATTCGTCGCGCGGCGAAATCTTCATCGCTTCGGCAAAACCCGAAAGCATCAAGCCGTTCCACGCGGTGATTATTTTTTCATCGCGAAATGGCTTGATTCTCTTTTCGCGTGCGCTGAACAATGTTTGTTTTGCCGCGGCGATTCGCTGTTCGATCTCAGACGGATCCTTGCGAAAATATTTGCTGGCTTGTTCCACCGTGAGGATTGGATGAAGAATATTTGTCTCTGCGAAATTGCCTTGCTCGCTGACGTCGTAGATCCGGCCAAAGATCTCGCCAGCCTCTTCGCCAATTAACTGATTGATTTCTGCCGGCGTCCAGACAAAGAATTTTCCTTCTTCTCCTTCGCTGTCAGCGTCCTGAGTTGAGTAAAAGCCGCCCTCCGGATGCAACATTTCGCGGAGCAAATAGGCGCAGGTTTCGTCCACCACCGTTTTGAAAAGTGGGTTGTTGGCAATCGTGAACGCCTGTGCGTAAATGCGCACTAGCTGCGCGTTGTCATAGAGCATCTTCTCAAAGTGCGGCACGAGCCACCTGGCATCCACCGAGTAGCGATGAAAACCGCCGCCCACATGATCGTAAATACCCCCTTGCGCCATCTTGGTCAGCGTGTGCGTGACCATTTCTAAATAGCGATCATTTCGCGAGTGATGATAATGGCGCAAGAATAATTCGTAGACGCCGGCGTTGGGAAATTTCGGCGCCTGCCCCAGGCCGCCATTATCGCTATCGTAGGCGCGGGCGATATTTTGGGCGCCCTCGGCGATCACGTTTGGTGAAAACACTTTTTCGCTCTGTTGAGCTTCGGACATGCGCTGCAAGGCGCTCAAGATTTGCGTGACGCTCTTCTCGACATCGGCCGGACGTTCGCGAAACGCTTGATTAACTCTCATTAAGATTTTTGGAAAACCCGGCATGCCGCCGCGGTCTTCGGGCGGAAAGTAGGTGCCGCCGTAGAATGGCTTTCGCTCCGGCGTGAGAAACAGGGTCATCGGCCAACCACCGCGGCCGGTTAGCATCTGCACCGCGCTCATGTAAATCTCATCTAAATCAGGCCGCTCCTCGCGGTCGACTTTGATGTTGACGAACAGCTCGTTCATCAGCGCGGCTATTTTTTCGTTCTCAAACGACTCGCGCTCCATCACGTGGCACCAGTGACAGGCGGAGTAGCCGATACTCAACAGGATCGGTTTATTCTTTACTCGAGCTTCGCTAAAAGCTTCCTCGCCCCAGGCAAACCAGTCCACCGGGTTATGCGCGTGCTGGAGCAGATAGGGGCTGGTTTCGTTGATCAGGCGATTGGCAGGTTTGGGATTCATGCTCCCGGCTTTCAGGCAGGAAATATTGCCAAGCTAACACAAACCGTCGTCGGCAGAGTCTACAGCAATGAATTTACAGTATCGGTCGGGAGAGCGGCCGATCGTCTCCTGTCAGCGCATTTTTAGATCGAAGGCGACCGGCCCTTTATCACCCTTGCGGCTTTGAAACTGCACGGTGTCGCCTTCATTCATATCTTCGATCTGGCCGCGCGGCGCCAGACTGCCGCGATGGAAGAACACATCTTCGCTGCCGTCATCCGGCTTGATAAAACCGAAGCCCTTGTCCCGCATGATTTTCTTGATCGTCCCGGTCATAACTCTTTCTCCCCTCTTGATCTTGCCGGCTCAGCGGCAAATTCTTGACAATCCTGTTCCATGTCCCTAGCCTGTCTACTCGACTTCATATAAGCAAAGCAACCTTGAGTTCAATTCTCTATTACATCACCGGTCATGGCTATGGCCACGCGGTGCGCTCGCACCAAGTGATTCGAGCGCTTGCAAGCGCTCGACCGAATTTGCCCATTCACGTGCGCACCACGGCGCCTCCATGGTTGTTTTACAATGCGCCCACGCCTGTCCAGTACAGCCGACAAGCGATCGACGTTGGCATCATTCAGAGAGATAGCTTGCGCATGGAGCTCAGCGAAACCTTGGCGGCGTGCCGGAACATTTACGATCACTGCCAGGATGTGATTGACAGAGAAGTAGCTTTCATAAAAACCCATGCAATCAGTTTGATTGTCGGCGACACGCCGCCGCTCTGCTTTGAAATTGCCGCACAGGCAGCAATTCCGTCCGTTTCGATCACCAACTTCACCTGGGATGTCATCTATCGTGCCTACATCGATGAACACCCCGGATTTCGCCCGCTAATAGAACAAATTAGCGCATTTTACGGCCAGACAACAATGGCGCTGACACTGCCCTATGCCTGCGACACTAGTATGTTTCCGCGCCAGCAAGCGATTCCTTGGCTAGCCCGCCAGTCCTCATTGACCAAAGCGCAGGCGAGAAGAAAATTTGATTTGCCGGAGAGCGCGACGATTGTTCTACTAAGCTTTGGTGGTTTGGGACTCGAGCGCTTACCATTGGCGAAGCTAAACGGGCAACGGCGATTCTTCTTCGTCACCACCGGTGAAAGCAGAAAATTCGACGGAAATCTCTTGGTCCTGCCCGACACACAAAGCCAATATGAAGATTTGGTTCGAGCTGTGGATGCCGTCGTAACCAAACCGGGCTACGGCATAGTTGCCGACGTGCTAGCCCATCGGTTGCCAATCCTTTATACCGACCGTGGAGATTTTCCCGAGTATCCTCGTCTGGTCGAGGCGTTGCATGATTGCGCCACCGCTGAGCTTATCCCTCAAGATGAACTGCTGGCGGGCAATTTAACGGCTCATCTGGAGCGCCTTTTGAGCAGATCGCCAAACTGGCCCCAGGTAGCGCTAAACGGTGCGCCGGTCGCCGCCCAAGAGATTCTTTCAATGCTCGACGATTCTGACTAAGCCAAGCTTGAGCTCCGTTCGTTCTTGCCAACCTAATCGGCGCCGAGTTGACAGTATGGATTGATTCATCCAGACTCTCAAGCGAGATTCTATATTAACCCCGCCTCTTGAGGCGGGCACAAAATTATGGGGTTTCCAAAGGGGGCGAGCATCCCCTTTGCAATATTTAAACAGCGGCGGGGGTAAATCCCCGCCCGCGAAGTGGCTTCGTTTAATATGTCCGTGGAAAAAGTCATACTCGCCAAGCCGCGCGGCTTTTGTGCCGGCGTGGAAATGGCGATCGAGACCGTCAATCGAGCGCTTGAGAAACATGGCGTGCCGCTCTACGTGTTTCATGAGATCGTGCACAACCAGCATGTGGTCAAGGA
>JAERMN010000387.1 GCA_016844625.1 Deltaproteobacteria bacterium | reverse complement strand
AATTCAAAATTCTTGATGCGTCCCTTGGCTAAAGCGATTTTGCCCTGGGCCTGAAGATTGGCGTAAAACGCCCCCACTTCCGGATCGATCTGCGAGATCAAATAGGTGACATCCAAATTCGGCGCGGCGAAATCGAAAAGCAGTTGCGGCTTCTCGGCATAACGCCAACGGCCGCTGGCGCTGGCCGGGAATTCGGCGAGTAGCGCTTTCAAGTTCTGAAAGTCGACACCCTTCTCGTCGATGATGATTTTGCCGTTAAGCTCGCGCAACGGTTGGAGCAACGGGTGCACGGTGACCTGCACGTTAGCGAGATCGAGATTGCCGGTAAATTTGCGCCGCTCTTTGTTCTTAAAAGAACCCGAGTAGCGCACCGCGCCGCGCACCATGCCGGGATCTTGCAAGGTGCCGCTGTCGAGCAGCAGACTGGTGATCACGCCGGCTTTAACTCCGGTAGAGTCGATGGCTAAGTCGAACGTGCCCTCGTCAGCGCCGTAATCTTTCAGCGCCAGCTGGATTTGGATCGGCGAACCGCCGAGTTGCGCGCGAATTTTCTCGCCTTTGATTTCTTTCGGCGTGAACAGGATCTCACCCTTGATCTCGCTAAGGGCGTAGTCATTGTAGCGCAGACGGGCATTGTCGAGCGCCACTTTGCCGTCGAATTGGATCGCTTCGTTGGCGCTCCGCTTGAGCGCGATATTAACTTTGCCCCGGCCGGTCAGTTCCGCTACCGACGAAGCGAACTTCGCTGCCGCCTCAGAGAATAGCCCCGACTTCATTTGCTCGCGCAATTCGGCCAAATTAAAATCACCCTGAGCTTGCAGTTCGAGCCTGCCACCCGCCGATGCGGTTAAATCATAGCGGCCGTCGACATCGGTGAGGCGCGCATCACTATAGGCGCCTTTGAGGTTGTGAAAGGTCAATAGGCCGTTGGCCAAGCTGACTCGGCCTTGAATACCGCGCAATGGCAACATGCCGTCGATCCCCAAGTTTCCGGCCGCGTCGCGAAGGTCGGCATCGAACCAAAGTTGTTTGCCTGTGCCGGCCTGCGCCACCCGGCGCAGCTCGCCGAGCCGCGCATCGACACCGGCCTGTTTAACTTCTAGCTGGCCGGCTTGAATCGAGTTGAACGCTTTTTCCAACTGTGGCGATTCGAACAGCTTCAGCGGTAGATATTTTCGCAGCGCTGGGAGCGATGTCGAAAGGGCGGAGAGGTTCAAACGGATATGGGGATCATCGCTATCCAACGCGCCCACATCGCCTTGTAATGAAAACTTGATATCATTTGAGCGAAAATCGGCGCGGCGCAGCTGCAAGCGCTGCGGCGTCCATTCGAGTTCAAAACTGGTCCGGCCATCGGCATCGGCGAGCGGCGCGAGGAAAAGCTCCGGAGCGTCCACCGTAAGCCGTTTGAATTCGAGATCGCCTTTGAGCTGCAGCTGCTTCTCCGGGTTGCCTTCCAGATGGACGCGCTGGGCGAGATGGCCGGTCATCGATTTGATCGGCATTCGCGCGCCAACGTAGTCCTTCACCAAGGTCGCCGGGAAATCGACGAGTTCGATATCGGCATTCCAACGGGCCTGGTGAAACTCGAGCGACTCTTGGGGAAACACCAACCGGCCGCGCGCTTTCAGATTCATCCGATCGTTGTCGTTTTCGACAAGGCTCGTGAGATCGAACTCCAGCGCCGCGCCCGCGGATTCCGACGGCTGGCGCTTAAATAGATCATTCATAAAGTCGCGCAAACGCGCGCCGCGCACGCGGCTCAAATCGAGATCGGCCCTGCGCAGGCGCCATTTGCCGAGGTTCGTCGCTTTACGCTGGTCTAAATAATCGATCTCGCCGTTGCGAATCTGGATCGAGCGCAGATCGAGATTGAACATTTCGTTTTGCTGTTTGAGAAAGGGCAGATTGAGCAGCTTATCGATCAGCGCAATGCGGCCCTCAGCATCGGCGACGAGTTGGATCGCCGGCTTCAGCAAACGAATCTCGTAGATGACGATCTTGCGCTCCAACAACGGCAGTAGCGCGACCCGTCCGGTCACCCGCTCGGCGGTGATCGCCGGTTCCGTCGCGTCCGGTTCGGACAGCGCGACGTCGCGAAACGCCACGCCCGTGATCCAGCCGATTTCTAGATCCGCGGCGCCAAGCCGGACCTTGAGCGCGGTGTTCTTTTCAATCTCGTCAACTAAGAAGCGGCGGAATTCGCCGATGCTGATTAGGTGATAAAACGCCAAGCCGGCAACGACAAGAAACAGGACGAGCGTGATGGACGCAAAACCAATGAACTTGAGTGCTCTTCTCATGATAAGCGCGCGTCGCCAAGAATTTCGGAAGACCGAAACCGCGCCGGTTGCGGCTCATGCTAGAGGAACTTAGATTTACGCGCAAGGGACCGGCAACGTTGCGTTTGCGCGGTATTAACGATATCTGTATGAGGAAATATTTCTAAAAGGCAAACGCGCTCAGAGAACCGGCGCCAATTTCCATGCGCTAGTTGTTTTTGGCCTGTGGCGTTTTTGCCCCACATTCTTGCCTTGACAGCCCAGGGTGAACTTGTTAGATAGTAAAAACTTTTTCGTCTACGGGCCGCGCAATGTTGTTTTGGGGAGACGCCATGTTGGAACGCGATCAAGAGGAATTATTGAACAGCAAACAAGTCGCCGTAATTTTGGACATGAGCCCGGATACGGTCAATGAATTTGCCCGCAAAAATATTTTGCCCGCCTTCAAAAAAGGTAAGCAGTGGAGATTTCGCAAGCGCGACATCTCGCTCTTCTACAAAAAACAGCCTAAGGATATTCGCGACGCCTAGCAACGGGAGGTTTGTCGGGGGTGGGGAAAATAGCTGACATCGAGGCGCACGAGAGCAAACTCTACTCGGAGTTCGCCCCGCTCTACGATAGCATTTTCGGAAAGATTTTTTACAATCGGCTCGAACGGGTCATTGAAGACCTCTACATCCCGCCGGGCGCGCAGGTGCTCGAAGTCGGCGCCGGCACCGGCACGTCCTTTCCGGCCTATCCCACTCATTGCAATATTACGGGCGTAGATTTGGCGCCGGACATGCTCGCCCGGGCGCGGCAAAAAATCGCCAACAACGGCTGGCGCCATCTCAAAGTTATCGAAATGAACGCCCTCGATCTCAAGTTTCCCGACAACAGCTTCGATTATGTCATGGCCTTTCATGTCGTCACCGTGGTCCCCGATCCGGTGCGCATGATCGCTGAGGCCAAACGGGTCTGCAAGCCGAGCGGCAGGATTGTTATCGTCAATCACTTCACCAGCGACGTTCCGCTACTCGGCACGCTCACCCGAGCCGTGGACCCGCTCACGCGTTGGTTAGGTTGGCGCACCGATCTACAGCTAAAACCATTCATCGAAACTACCGGCCTCATTATTGAGAAGGTTTACAAAATCAACAAGACTTCCCTTTACACCGTGGTGCTCGCCAGAAAAGAGCCCAACGGCCGCTACCCAGCGCGTGAATTCTAGCCTAGACGTGAATTGACGACACATTTCATTGCGCCGTACGCTTTAGCGCAACCGATGCATCAATAAACAAGCCGCTTCGCGGGCGGGCTATTGACCCCGGCCCAAGTAAGATAAACCAAAGGGGAGGCTCGCCCCCTTTGGAAACCCATTTAGTGGTTCCACGCTGCAAGCAGCGGGGGTCGACAACAATTGTAAATTTTAACGCGTCGGCCTGCTTATCAAAATCGTATAGCGGTTTTAGATAGAACGGAAAGAACGCGGCCTGCTCGTTTATCCCGTGACCACGGTGTGGAAATTGTCAACGCGCATTGAATGGAAGTAAATTCAGTACCCAGGATAGTCGAATAATTTAGCGCGGCAGATCTTTGGGATCCTTCTTCGCTTCTTTGTCGGTTTCGTCATCGTTGCCCTCGGTAACGCCTTTTTTGAAGTCGCGGATCGCTTTGCCAAGTCCGCTGCCAATCTGAGGCAGCTTGCTCGGGCCGAATATGACCAGCGCGATCACGAGTATAACCATTAGCTCCGGTACGCCAAGTCCAAACATGTTTCCTCCTAACCCTTACGCTTCACAGCAAAGAATACCGCGTTATCGCCGCGTTGCACAAGCAGCAATATCCGATCGCCGCGCCGCCCCTGGCGCGTCGCGCGCTCGAACTCTTTCACGTTGCTGAC
>JAERMN010000386.1 GCA_016844625.1 Deltaproteobacteria bacterium | reverse complement strand
TCTACGAGCGGATTTATCCTGATCGTTTGGCGATTGTCTTAGGAAATGAGGGTAAAGGGGTGCGCCCGCTAATTCTCCGGGAATGTGATTTTCTGGTTTCGATTCCAATGCTCGGGAAGATCGCCTCTCTCAATGTATCGGTGGCGGGGGCGGTTTTTCTCTACGAACTCTTGCGCCAAAGCCGTAGTGTGGACAAGGATTTGGCCAAACGATAATAGGTCAAAACAGAGCCCTGCATGGAATAGCTGTTGACATGTTTCATTGAAGGTGGTTTAAATACCTGTTTGCAAAAGAGGAAAATGGCCCTGGTGTCATCGTTTGCCTCATCGGTAAAGGATCCATAATTAAACACTTGGTAAGAGCCGTTAAGTGGTCTTTCCCGCTGCCGCTTTAGAGGCGAAATGGTATGGTTTGCGCTGGCGCGTGAAGATATCGACGCGGAATAGGCTGGCGTAGCTCAACGGCAGAGCAGCTGATTTGTAATCAGCAGGTTGTAGGTTCAAGTCCTATCGCCAGCTCCAGCCAGCGTTTCTCGATTTTTGGGAAAATTTGAGCGGAATTGAATCTTACGTCGTCATTGCTTTGGGGGTTGTAGAGAGACAAGGAGAGGTTCCCGAGTTCCACCATTTTGGTTTTGCGGGAATAGCTCAGTTGGTAGAGCGCAAGCCTTCCAAGCTTGGGGTCGCGGGTTCGAGTCCCGTTTCCCGCTCCATTTTGCCGATGGCTGATGGTGGTGGCATATGGCCGCTGGCGCTTCCGAATTGGGGCAATTGGCCATAGTCTAAAAGCCATCGACTGATGTGCCCAGGTAGCTCAGTCGGTAGAGCACGTCCTTGGTAAGGACGAGGTCGGCGGTTCGATCCCGCTCCTGGGCTTTGCCCCGATCGTGTTTTAGAGGGCTATGACTGATTGTTGAGTATTAGAGAAAATGAGTGACTGGCAAATCAATTAGGAGGAAGAGATGAGCAAGCAAAAGTTTGAGCGCAAAAAGCCTCACTTAAATATCGGAACTATCGGTCACGTCGACCACGGTAAAACTACTTTGACTGCGGCCATTACCAAGGTGCTGGAGAAGCAAGGACTGGCTAAGTTCCTTGCCTATGATCAGATCGATAAAGCCCCGGAAGAGAGAGAACGGGGAGTTACCATTAATATCGCCCACGTGGAATATGAGACCAGTAAGCGCCACTACGCGCATGTCGACTGCCCTGGTCACGCCGACTACATTAAGAACATGATCACCGGAGCAGCGCAGATGGATGGAGCGATTCTAGTCGTCTCTGCCGCTGACGGTCCCATGCCGCAAACGCGGGAGCATATCTTGTTAGCGCGCCAGGTCGGAGTGCCAGCCATCGTTGTTTTTCTTAACAAAGCGGACATGGTCGACGATAAAGAGCTCTTGGAACTCGTCGAGCTCGAAGTGCGCGAGTTGCTTTCCAAGTACAAATTTCCAGGCGATGACACGCCGATCGTTATCGGCAGTGCGCTAAAGGCATTGGAGGGCGATACTTCTGAAATGGGCGAAGGCGCTATTCTAAAGCTTATGGAGGCCGTAGATTCCTATATTCAAGAGCCGACTCGAGATGTCGACAGGCCCTTCATTATGCCGGTCGAAGACGTCTTTACCATTAGTGGTCGTGGCACAGTCGTTACCGGCCGAGTTGAGCGGGGAATCGTTAAGGTTGGCGAAGAAATCGAGATCGTTGGCTTCAAGCCAACCCAAAAGACCGTAGCGACAGGTGTTGAGATGTTCCGTAAGCTTCTGGATGAGGGACGAGCCGGTGACAATATCGGTGTTCTGCTCCGAGGAACGAAGCGTGAGGAAGTGGAAAGGGGACAGGTTTTAGCCAAACCAGGAAGCATTACTCCGCACACGAAATTTAATGCTGAGGCCTACGTTCTCACCAAGGAGGAAGGCGGGCGGCATACCCCATTTTTTAACGGGTACCGGCCGCAGTTTTATTTCCGAACCACCGACGTGACCGGCGTCGTGAAACTCCCAGACGGAACGGAGATGATTATGCCCGGGGACAACATCAACGTCGAGATCGAACTCATCACACCGGTCGCGATGGATGAGGGGTTAAAGTTCGCTATCCGCGAAGGCGGCCGGACCGTCGGCGCCGGAGTCGTGACAAAGATCATCCAGTAACGTAACGCGAGGGAGGCTGCGACCATGCGGGAACTCATTGGCTTTGCTTGCGACAAATGTAAGCGAAAAAATTATACCAGCACGAAGAATCGGATGTAACCGAGATACGGGGGGTCAGTAGCTCCAATTGGTAGAGCGCCGGACTCCAAATCCGGATGTTGCAGGTTCGAGTCCTGCCTGACCCGCCATCTCATTAGGTTTGGGAGCCTCATGGGGGATTGGATTCAACAACTTCAGGATGGGGTGCGTCACGGCACCGATTTTATCCAGGAGTCTTGGCAGGAGTTAAAGAAGGTCTATTGGCCGTCGCGCAAGGAGACTTATGCGGCGACCGCAGTGGTGATTATTGTTGTGATCCTAGTTTCCGTCTACTTGGCAGCGGTCGATTTTGTTCTGACCAAGGCTATTCAGGCCATGCTCGGCTGATCCTGAAGGTACTCTCCTATGGCGAAACAGTGGTACATCGTGCACACCTTTTCGGGTTATGAACAAAAGGCCAAGGCCGCCCTTGCGGAGCGCATCAAGCTGCTCGGCAAGCAGGATTTTTTTGGCGAAGTCTTGGTGCCGGTGGAGAAGGTCGTTGAGCTGGTTAAGGGTAAGAAGAAGACTTCTTCACGGAAGTTTTTTCCCGGCTACATTTTGGTGCAGATGGAATTGAACGACGAGACTTGGCATGTGGTCAAGGAAACTCCCAAGGTGACCGGATTCGTCGGCGGCAGCACGAATCCGCCGCCGGTGAGCGACGACGAGGTTCGCGCGATCACGCAACAGATGGAAGACGGCGCGATCAAGCCGAAACCGCGGGTGTTATTCTCAGTGGGCGAAAACGTGAAAGTGGTCGATGGCCCGTTCGCCGATTTCAACGGCGTCGTCGAAGATGTCAAGCCAGACAAGGGCAAGTTGAGAGTCTTGATCAGCATATTTGGCCGAGCCACTCCGGTGGAGCTCGAGTTCGTCCAGGTGGAGCGGAACTAGATCGAAGGATAAGAGAAAAATGGCGAAGAAAGTTATTGCCGAAATCAAATTGCAAATTCCTGCCGGACAAGCGAATCCGAGTCCGCCGGTCGGGCCGGCGCTCGGTCAGCGCGGCGTCAACATTATGGAGTTTTGCAAGTCATTTAATGCCGCGACGCAGGCACAGCTGGGGATGATCACTCCGGTGATTATCACAGTCTACGCGGACCGCTCCTTTAGCTTCGTCACCAAAACGCCGCCGGCGTCGATCTTATTGAAAAAAGCCGCTGGGCTAGAAAAAGGTTCCGCCGAACCGGGGAAAACCAAAGTCGGCAAAGTGAGCCGCGCTCAAGTCCGGCAGATCGCCGAACTCAAGTTTAAGGACTTGACCGCGAAGGATTTGGCGGCCGCGGAGAAGTCGGTGGAAGGAACCGCGCGGAGCCTGGGCTTGGAGGTCGAAGGTTAATTCATTTTGCCGCGACCGACCGCAACGTATTATTTTTTAACAACAGCAATTCGGCGCTTAGAGGAATGCCATGAGTGATAATGGAAAGTCCTATCGTGCGGCGTTGGCCAAAGTGGACCGCGATCAGCGTTATCCGTTGGAAGAGAGTTTGCGCTTAGTCAAAGAGACGGCTCGGGCCAAGTTCGATGAGACCGTTGAGTTGGCGATTCGTCTCGGCGTTGATCCGCGCCAGGCCGACCAAAATGTCCGCGGCACCGTGAGCTTGCCCCATGGCATCGGTAAGACGGTTCGGGTGCTCGCGTTTGCTAAGGGCGAAAAAGAAAAAGAAGCGCAAGAGGCCGGGGCAGATTACGTGGGCAGTGACGAACTGATCAAGAAAATCAGCGAGGGCTGGTTCGATTTCGACAAGGCGGTTGCCACTCCGGATATGATGGCGGCCGTTGGCCGTATCGGTAAAGTGCTTGGCCCGCGCGGTCTGATGCCCAATCCAAAAACCGGCACGGTGTCGGTGGATATCGGCAAGGCGGTCAAGGAAATCAAAGCTGGTAAGTTGGAGTTTCGCGTCGACAAGGCCGGCATCGTTCATGTGCCGGTAGGCAAGGCGTCCTTTGGCGCCGAACAGCTCATCGACAATGCCAAAGCTGTCTTGCTGTCGATTTTAAGAGCGAAGCCAGCATCGGCAAAGGGTAATTACGTCAGGGGCGTAACGGTCGCTACGACCATGGGGCCTGGCATTAAAATCGACCTCGCGCAGGTGCGCACGATGGCTGCATAAGCTTGCTCAGCAACAACATCGAGACGCGAATTTCACTCGACCGAGTTTAGGGAGAAGGGTATGTCGGAATTGCAATCGGCCCGTGCTAGTCACGGCGCAAAGGCTGAAACGGTCAACGCCGTTAACCACTTGTTAAAATCCGCCAAGATGGCGATCGTTACCGAGTACCGCGGCTTGTCAGTGGCGCAGATGACTAAATTGCGCCGGGAGATCCGCAACGCTTCGGGCGAGTATCAGGTGATCAAAAATACCATGATACGCCGCGCGCTCAAGGACACCGCTTTTGGCGAACTTGAGAAACTGATCGAGGGACCTAACGGTTGGGTGTTTGCCTACGAAGATCCGGTTGTCTTGTCTAAGGCTTTGATCAAGTTCGCCGCCGACAACGATAAGCTGCGCATCAAAGGCGGTGTATTCGAAGGCCGCTTCATGGATCCGGCGGGCGTTAAAGTTTTATCTCAAATGCCGAGCAAGCCGGAGTTGCAGGCGATGTTGCTGGCGATGATCAATGCGCCGGCGACCCAGTTGTTGCGCACGATTCAAGAGCCCGGCGCGCAGATGGTCCGACTGCTCGAATCGTTACGCAAGACAAAGGGCGAGTAGCAAAAAAATCACGGAATCAATTAAAGGGGGGTAGTTATGGAAGGCGTATCAAAAGAACAGGTTAAGGATTTCATCAAGAACATGACCTTGATGGATGCGGCGGCTCTGGTTAAGGAGCTCGAAGAAGAGTTGGGCGTTAGCGCAGCGGCGCCGGTGGCTGCAGCGGTGGCCGGTCCGGCGGCGGCAGCGGCCGAGGAAAAGACGGAGTTTAACGTCATCCTCACTGAGGTGGGTGAGAAGAAGATTCAAGTCATCAAGGTCGTGCGCGAGCTCACTGGCCTGGGTTTGAAAGAGGCCAAGGATCTCGTCGATGGCGCGCCCAAGCCGGTGAAAGAAGCCGTGCCTAAAGCCGAAGCCGAAACGATCAAGAAGAAGCTCGAAGAGCAGGGCGCCAAGGTTGAAATTAAGTAAGTCTCTCGCAGTGGTTGTTCCCGTTGAGCTTTCAATGATGGATCGTCGACCGCTAGTTCGAGGGAGGAGCACGCATGGCATTTCAAGTCGCCAATAACTTACGCTTTCGGCGCAGTTTCGGGAGGATTCGAAAGATCATCGATCTTCCCTACTTAATTGAAATCCAAAAAAACTCTTACGGTTTGTTTCTACAGAAAGATGCCCTGCCGACGGAACGGCAGAACATGGGATTGCAGGAAGTTTTTAGGTCGGTTTTCCCCATCAAGGATTTTAACGAAACCGCTTCCTTGGAGTTCGTCAGTTACGCGCTCGGCGAACCCAAGTACGACGTCGAGGAATGCCATCAGCGCACTATGACCTACGCCGCGCCGCTGAAAGTCACGGTGCAATTGGTACTCTGGGATGTCGATCCACAGGCCGGCTCGCGCAGCATCAAGAACGTCAAAGAGCAGGAAGTCTACTTCGGCGAAATCCCGCTCATGACGGTTAATGGCACGTTCATGATCAATGGCACCGAGCGCGTGATCGTCAGCCAGTTACACCGTTCGCCGGGGGTTTTCTTCGAGCATGACAAGGGTAAAACCCATGCCAGCGGCAAGTTGCTCTACTCCGCCAGAGTCATTCCTTACCGTGGCTCGTGGGTCGATCTGGAGTTTGACCCGCGCGATATTGTCTACGTGCGCATCGACCGGCGGCGCAAATTCCACGCCACCGTGCTACTACGTGCCTTGGGCATGACCCCGGAAGACTTGCTCAACTATTACTACAAGAGCGATACAATTGTTTTCGACGGCCGCAAGCCAGCTTTGGTGTTTAATCCAAATCACCTGTTCGGCGCCAAGGTGAGCGCGGATGTGCGTGATCCGAAGTCCAACGACATGATCGTCAAGGAAGGGAAAAAGTTTACCCGGCCGGTGCTGCGTGCCAATCGCCTTGGAGGATGTTCTCGGCCGTGTCGCTGCCCATGACATCGTCGATCCGCAATCCAAAGGGGTTCTGGTCGAGTGCAATCATGAAATTACCCAAGACAAGCTCGACTTGATCCGCGACAAGGGCATCCATCAGATCGAAGTGCTGTTTATCGATGACTCCAGCGTCGGGCCTTATCTGCGCAACACGCTGCTTCAGGACCGCATTAAGTCCCCCCAGGATGCGATCATGGAGATTTACCGGCGTTTGCGGCCGGGCGATCCGCCCACGGTCGACTCTGCGACTAATTTTTTCAATAATTTATTTTTTAACTCGGACCGCTACGATCTTTCCAAGGTCGGCCGGTTGAAGCTCAACCACCGGCTGAAGCTCAACGTGCCCCTCGAGCAAGGGACGCTTCGAAAAGAGGACATCCTCGAAGTGGTGCGCTATTTGATGGAGCTCAAGAACGGCAATGGCTCGGTGGACGACATCGACCATCTCGGCAATCGCCGTGTGCGCGCCGTCGGCGAGTTGGTGGAAAATCATTTCCGTGTCGGCTTAGTGCGCATGGAGCGGGCGATCAAGGAAAAGATGAGTCTGCAGGACATCGAAACCTTGATGCCGCAAGAGTTGATTAATTACAAACCAGTTTCGGCGGCGCTCAAAGAATTCTTCGGTTCGAGCCAGTTGTCGCAGTTCATGGATCAGACCAATCCGCTTTCCGAGATTACCCATAAGCGGCGTCTGTCGGCCCTCGGCCCAGGCGGTTTGACCCGTGAGCGCGCCGGTTTTGAAGTGCGCGACGTGCATCCGACGCACTACGGCCGAGTCTGTCCGATCGAAACGCCGGAAGGTCCGAATATCGGTCTCATCGCGTCGCTGACGACTTACGCGCGGGTCAACGATTTCGGTTTTATCGAAACCCCCTATCGTGAAGTTGAAAACAACCGAGTGACCGACCGGATTCGCTACCTGTCGGCGCTGGAAGAGGAAGATCACGTGATCGCCCAGGCCAACGCGCCCCTCGATAGCCGAGGTCATTTCGATATCGATTTGGTCTCGTCGCGCAAAGGCGGCGAGTTCGTCATGGCGCGGCCCGAAGAAGTGAACTTCATGGACGTGTCGCCGAACCAACTGGTGAGCGTGGCGGCGTCTTTGATTCCATTCCTGGAAAACGATGACGCGAACCGCGCACTGATGGGTTCCAACATGCAACGTCAAGCGGTACCGCTGTTGCGCACCGAGGCGCCGTTTGTTGGCACTGGCATGGAAAAGATAGTCGCTCGCGATTCCGGCGTGACCGTCGTGGCGCGGCGCGACGGCGTGATCGAGAGCGTCGATTCGACGCGCATCGTCGTCAAGGCGGATAAAACCTCGGGACCACGGGATACCGGCGTCGACATTTACAATTTGGTGAAGTATCAGCGCTCGAACCAGAGCACCTGCATTAACCAGCGGCCAATCATCGATGTCGGCGATCAGGTGAAAGCCGGCGATGTCATCGCGGACGGCCCGTCGACGGAAATGGGCGAGCTCGCTTTGGGCCGCAACGTCGTCGTCGCCCTAATGCCATGGGGCGGCTACAACTTCGAAGACTCGATCTTGATTAGCGAGCGGGTGGTCAAAGAAGATATCTACACGTCGATTCACATCGAAGAATTTGAGTGCGTTTCGCGCGACACCAAACTTGGACCGGAGGAAATCACCCGGGATATTCCCAACGTCGGCGATGAGGCGCTCACCGATCTCGACGAGAGTGGTATTATCCGCATTGGCGCCGAAGTGAAGCCCGGCGATATTCTGGTCGGTAAAATCACGCCCAAGGGAGAAACCCAGCTGTCTCCCGAAGAGAAACTGTTGCGCGCGATTTTTGGCGAGAAGGCAGGCGAAGTGCGCGATACCTCGCTGCGGGTGCCGCCCGGCGTCGAAGGCACGGTCATCAACGTGAGGATCTTCTCGCGTAAGGGTTTAGGCAAGGATGACCGCAGCAAGTTTATCGAGGATGAGGAGGTCACCCGGCTCAGAAAAGACCAGCACGACGAAGTCCGCATCCTGCAAGAGGGCGCCCTCCGGCGCCTAAAAAAGCTCCTCGCCGGTCGGCGCTTAGCTGGCCGGATCAGCGACGACAGCCGCAAGGTGCTATTCAATAAGGGGCAGGAGCTGACCGAAGCGGATCTCGATCAGTTGCCGATGTCGTACTGGAGCGAGATTCGCGTCGACAATGAGTCGGTGGAGAACGAGCTCGGCCGGATCATCGAGAGCACAACCAGCCAAGTCAATCTGATCAAGCGCGCCTTTGACGATAAAATTGAAAAGCTCAAAGGCGGCGACGAGCTACCGCCGGGTGTGATCAAGATGGTCAAGACTTTTGTCGCGATCAAGCGCAAGTTGCAGGTGGGCGACAAGATGGCCGGCCGTCATGGTAACAAGGGGGTTATCTCGCGCATTCTTCCCGAAGAAGACATGCCTTATTTGGAAGACGGCACGCCGGTG
>JAERMN010000385.1 GCA_016844625.1 Deltaproteobacteria bacterium | reverse complement strand
TTGCGCACGACGATGATCGGGTCGAGGAAGCGGCCGAGTTTGGCGATGACGCCTTCGAGCTTGCGCGCATGGGCGTCGGACAAGTTGCGCTGATAAGGCGTCGGCTCGACTTTTTCAATGGGCAGCGCGGCGATGACTAACCAATGGCCGCCAAATGGCTCGCGATAGGCGGTCAAGACTTTGCCGCCGTCGTTGACGATGGCGTCTTGCAGCTCTTCGACGGGTTGTGGCGCCGATCCGTCCAGTAATTCTATCGGCGCGAGTGCAATGGACCTGCCGGCGAGCTTACGCCGTTTGCGCGGGCCGGTGGTTTTCTTCTTGGCTTTCTTCTCAGGCATGAGCGCTGCTTAACACATTGAACTCTACTGTTCCAAGCGGCGAATGCGCGGCATGACGATCGCCACGACAAACGCCATGCCGCCGACCATGATGCCGCCGAAGGCGACGGCCACCGGCGCGCCGGCAAATTCGGCGATGGCTCCAGAGATTAGACCGCCGACCGGCATGAGCTCCCAGGCGAGGCCGTGGATACCCATGACGCGGCCGCGCAACTCATTGGGCAAATTCATTTGCAGGATGGCGTGGATGGTCGTCATGTAAAATTGCCCGGCCATGCCGAGCGCGAAGGCGGCGAGGAGCGAGAGTGTAAACCAAGCGGAGAACGCGAAGAGGATCAAAGTAACGCCGAAAACCACCGCGCCACTGATCGCTTGCAGACCTTTGCCGCGAAAGTGGCTCAGATAGGCGGCGAGCAACACGCCGGCGAGGGCGCCGGCGCCGCCGGCGCTTTGCAGAAAGCCGAAACCCTGGGAGCCGACGTGTAGCACATCGCGAGCGAATACCGGCATCATGATGACATAGGACATGCCGAACACACTGTTGAAAAAGGTCATGGCGATGAACACCCAGTAAATTTCATTTTCGCGGATGAACTTTATGCCTTCGACCATGTCGTGCATGAGACCGCGCGATGTCGATTCCACTGACGGGCCTTCCAGGCGAATCGCCAGCCAGAGAACAATTGCTGCACCGGAAGCGAGAAAGCAGACGAAGTAGGTCGGACCAATGCCGACCCAATAGATCAAGATACCGGCGACGGCGGGACCGACGAGCTTGTTTAGCTGCCAGATCGTGCCGCCGATGGCGACCGCGTTGGGAATATCTTCTTTGGGCACCATTTGGGGCAAGAGCGCCATGCGGCTCGGCCGGTCGAAGGCGCGCACGCAGCCGGTAACGAACGCGAAACTCATGATATGCCAAAGCGCGATCCACTGCATGATTACCAATCCGGCCAAAAGCAGAAAAATAATCGCTGAGCCCAGTTGGGCGAAAAGCATAATGCGGCGGCGGTCGGCACGATCGGCGATGGCGCCGCCGAGAAGCGTGAGAGCGACGGTGGGGATTGTAAACGTCAAGCCGGTGAGTCCGAGCATCAACGGCGAATTGGTCAGCTCTAACACCAGCCAGCTCTGCGCCACCGCCTCCATGTTTTGCGCGAGAACGGATGCCAGCTGGCCGAACCAGTACAAACGGTAGTTCCGATGTTTGAGTGCGCTGATGGACTGCAACACGCGTTGGCTACCGGATAATGAATGAGCTGCGGACGGCGAGATTGTCTGTGACGAAGTTTTGCTCATGGCGAACGTCCGGCCATTCTTTCCTAAATCCGCCGAGCTGTCAAAAAGAATGGGAATAAATTAACCACGAAGGAACTAGCGCGGCGAAGCAGCAGCCGAAGGAGAAAAGATAGTTTTCACCACGAAGGACACGAAGAGCACGAAGTTCGGAATATTAATTTTCCGAAACCTTCGTGTCCTTCGTGATCTTCGTGGTGAGTTTCCGTTGCTATTTTCACCGTCGCCTGCCTGTTGAGGAATCGGCGGCTACCTTTTATGATCGCGCGATATCTAAGCGAGGGGTGGTTTACTTATGGCTGAGTACGATTACGATTTATTTACCATCGGTGCGGGTTCCGGCGGCGTGCGGGCGAGCCGGGTTTCCGCTTCTTTTGGCGCTAAGGTTGCCGTTGCCGAGGAGCGCTATCTTGGCGGCACCTGTGTCAACGTCGGCTGCATACCGAAGAAGTTGCTCGTCTATGCGTCCCATTACGGCGAAGATTTCGACGATATGCCAGGCTTTGGCTGGACGATCGGCGAAAGGCGCTTGGACTGGGCTAAGCTGATCGCCAACAAGAACAAAGAAATTCAACGGCTTAATGGCGTGTATCGAAAGATGCTCGGCGATGCCGGCGTCGAACTATTCGAGGGCCACGCCGAAGTCGTCGATCCGCATACCGTCTCAGTGGACGGCCATCGATTCACCGCGAAGTACATTCTCGTCGCCGTCGGCAGCTGGCCGATGGTGCCGAAGTTTCCCGGATCGCAACACGCGATTACTTCCAACGAAGCTTTCTTCCTGCCGTCGTTACCGCAGACAGCGATCATCGTTGGTGGCGGCTATATTGGCGTCGAGTTCGCTGGAATTTTTCACGGCTTGGGCGCGCACACCATCCAACTTTATCGTGGCGATTTGTTTCTGCGCGGATTCGATGACGATATCCGGAAGACCCTGGCGGATGAAATGCGTAAGCGCGGTGTCGATGTTAGATTCAAGACCGACATCATCAAGATTGAAAAGGCCGGTGACATTCTCAAGGCCTGGCTCACCGATGGTGGCATGATCGAGGCCAGTCAGGTTCTCTATGCCACGGGCCGCCGATCGAAAACGCCGAATCTCAGTTTGGAGAAGGCTGGAGTCAAACTTAAAGACAGCGGCGCGGTGGTCGTCGATGAGTTTTCTAAATCCACCGTGGATAGCATTTATGCCATCGGTGACTGCACCGATCGGATGATGCTCACGCCGGTGGCGATCGCCGAAGGGATGGCGTTGGCGAACACGTTGTTCAACAATAAGCCGACGAAGCCCAGATACTTGAATGTCCCTACCGCGGTGTTCAGCACGCCGAACTGCGGTACCGTCGGGTTGACTGAGCAGGAGGCGCGCCTGCGCGGTTTCCAAGTCGACATCTATCGCACTTCATTCCGGCCGCTGAAGCACTCGCTGACCGGTCGTGACGAACGCACGATGATGAAGCTGGTCGTCGATCAGGCGTCGGACAAGGTTCTCGGCTGTCACATGGTGGGACCCGACGCCGGCGAAATGATTCAAGGTCTGGCAGTGGCGCTCAACTGCGGCGCCACCAAAGCGCAGTTCGATCAGACCATCGGCATCCATCCGACGGCTGCGGAAGAGTTCGTGACCATGCGGACCAAGGTGGCTTAACGGACCAAGAAGTCATTGTTTGTCATCCTGTCATCAGGCTCGCGTGCGGCATCGGTGCCGTGTGTCGTACCTGTATCTCAGCACTGCCCGATTCATCAAGCATGCGATGTGAATGAATTCGCGCCGTTAGCTTGTGGCACTTTCGTTGCTCTACTCGATTCTCGGAAATGGGCTTGAACCGAAGGAGGCTCTCCATGGATCGGGAAACGTTTCGGGAGCAGTTGCTTAATGTGATGGAACGAAAGAGCCACTGGGCGTGGCCGGCGTTCACCTCCGGACGGGTTTCCAGCAAACGGCTGCATTACCACTTCGAACAAGAGTACGGCACCTACGTACGCGACTTTCCGATCATGGTTGGGCGCGTTTATATCCGCTGTCCAATTCCAGAAATCCGCCGCAGCTTGGCGGCGAACCTTTACGAAGAGGAAACCGGTGGCCTGGTCGCCGGCAGTCCCCATCCTGAGCTGTTTCTACAATATCCGCGCGGACTGGGAATGGATCTGAGCCGCTTTGAAGAAGTGCAGCTCCTACCGGCGGCCGAAAAGTACCGGAGCTTTCTCGACGATGCGACGCAACATTATGGCTGGGACATCGCGGCGGCCATCGTGACAATATTCGTCGAAGGCTCCAGCGATGAACGATCGGCACTCGATCCTGCAAATGGCAAAATGCCAGCGCCGTTGGAGGAGCATCCGTTGGTGAAGCATTACGGCTTGGCGATCGAAAGTCTGGCGTTGACCAAGGCGCACCGCGCTGTCGAAGGTCACCATCGCGCCGCGGCGTGGCAAGCGATTCTTAACCATTTGGCGCCGACACGGCGCGGGACGGTCGTCAGAGCGATGGAAGAAGCGCTGCGCGCCTGGCTGCTTTACCGCGACGAAGTGGCGCTAGTTTGCGGCGT
>JAERMN010000047.1 GCA_016844625.1 Deltaproteobacteria bacterium | reverse complement strand
GTCGACAAAGAGCTGATCCCGCTGGAACGCGAATACCGCCACGACAGCGAAGGGCCGATGCCGGAGCATTTGCTCAGGCCGCTGCAGGAGAAGACCAAGGCGATGGGCCTGTGGATGCTCGATGTCCCTTCGGAGTACGGCGGCGCCGGGCTCGGTCTGCTGCCCCGCTGCATCATTCACGAAGAAGTTGCCCGCGCGGCGTCCCTGCCCTTCCGCAGTCTCGAATTATTCGGACCCGAAGTGCGCCCAGTGCTGTTCTACTGCGACGATGAGCAGAAGGAACGCTTTTTGAAGCCCGTGCTGCGCGGCGAGCTAAAATTCTGCTTTGCCCAAACCGAGCCCGACGCCGGCAGCGATCCGGCGAACATGCGCACCCGCGCGGTGCGCGACGGCGACGACTTCGTCATCAACGGCACCAAAAGATTTATCACCGCTGCCGGCCGCGCCGACTACGCGCAGCTCATGGCAGTGACCGATTTGGAAAAGAAAGCGCGCGGCGGCATCACCTGCTTCGCCGTCGATTTGAAAAGTCCCGGCGTGCTGCTCGAACGGCAGTGGCCGACGATGATGGGCGAAGCGCCCTGGCAACTTTTCTTCGACAACGTGCGCGTACCGGCGGCCAATGTGATCGGCGAGGTCGGCGGCGGCTTTTCGATCGCCCAAAAATGGATCGGCGAAGGGCGCATCCGCGGCCACGGCGCGCGCCCGGTGGGCATCGCCTCGCGCGCCCTCGACATGATGATCGAATATTCGAAAGTTCGGGTAACTTTCGGCAGGCCCCTCGCCGACCGTCAAGCAATCCAGTTCATGATCGCCGACTCGGCGATGGAGATTCATTCAGTGCGCAACATGGTCTACGAATGCGCTTGGAGAGTCGACCGCGGCGAGGACGTGCGCGATCTCTCTTACATGGTCAAAGTGATGGCGACGGAGATGGCCAGCCGGGTCGTCGACCGCGCGATTCAAGTGCATGGCGGCCTGGGCTTAATGAAAGAACTTCCCCTCGAATGGTGGTACCGGCAAATCCGCAGCACACGCATCACCGAAGGGGCCAACGAAGTGCTGCGCTGGCGCCTGGGGCAGAACCTCATTCGCTCCCACAAAGGATAAGCGCAAGGATAGTATTCACCACGAAGGACACGAAGCATGCCCTGAGCTAAATCGAAGGGAGCACGAAGTTCGGATAATCCTCTCGCAAAGGCGCAAAGACGCTAAGTTCGGATTTGTCATTTCGACCCCTTCGACAAAGCTCAGGACAAGCTCCGGGAGCAATCTTTCTTAGATCCCTCGCATTCGCTCGCGATGACCGGTGTTGGCCCGTCACCTTTGCGCCTTGGCGACTTTGCGAGAGATATTCCGAGACCGAACGGTGCGCTTCGCGCACCCGTCAGTTCTTTATATTAACGTTTGTCTAGTTCTTTCACCGCTTCCAGTAGATAACTTCGATCGACATACTTGGCCGGGTCCGCCAGCGGCCCCTTAGCGCCGGTCTGCTCAGCGTAAATGCGGATATTGTTTTTCAGCCCTTCCATGGTCACGTCGCCGTCCGGCGGCCAGTAACGGTTCTGGGTGTAGAACTCCCAACCCTTGCGCGCGTGGACCGGCTTGAGCTTCATCTCGTTAGCGAGAAACTCCACGGCGGCGTCGCGGTTGTCAAACATCCAACGGTAGGTCAAAACCATCGCCTTCATGAAGCGCACCATCGTCGGCCGGTTTTTCTCCGCCCATGAGCGCCGCGCGATGAACGCATTGGTTTGAAATTGCGGGATGCCTTCGCTCAATCTGCCGATGACGTTTAATCCGGATTCTTCCGCCGCATAATTGAGCGGCACGGCCACCGTAGTCGCGGCGATCTGGCCGGATTGCAGCGCCGCCAGATTCGCCGACGAGCCGCCGGCGATGATCAGCAGCTTGTAATCGCGCGGATATTCCAGACCCTTGAGCTTCAACGCTTCGCGCAACGCCGTAATCGTCCCTCCGGTGAGCGACGCGGTGCCGAAAGTGGCGCCGCGCAGATCTTCCCAAGTCTTGTAGTTCTTACCGGCGATCAAAAACTGCGCGATGCCGTTAATGATCCCGCCGGTAACGATGAAGTCGAGACCGCGCTCCGACGCTTCGATATACGGCTCCGGCCCGCCGGAGCCGAAGTGCAGCGAGTTCGCCGCCAACGCCTGCACGGTCATCGGCACGCCGCGCAATAGCACCAGCTGAACGTCCAAGCCCTGTTGATCAAAGAAACCTTTCTTGCTGGCGACCCAAAGCGGGCTGTAGCCCAGAGTCTTGCTCGACGCGCCGAGAAAGATTCTCGGTTTTTCTTGCGCTGAAAGCGGCACGGAAAACATGGCAAGAAGCAGCAGCCCAACCGCGATCCGTAACTGGACGATCATGTCAGCCTCCGAAAACTCTTAGCGAATTCAAAGCCGGTAGTGCGATACCGACATGGACCCAGCCTTACAACGGCTTGACGCCACACTTCAAGCCAATACCGCGCGCGTCATATTGTTACCGAAAGTCGCGATCAGTTCCGCGGCCCATGGACCGACGGCTCCGGCTCACTCATTCGATCCAGACAAATTGACCGGCGGCCGGTAGTAATTACCCATGCCGTCAATTGGCTCAAGCGGCAACAATGCTGGAAAAACAAACGCTTAAACCAAAGATTTGAGCTGGCATCATGGTTGCTCTATGACCTTATCAAATCGATCGGCGCAAGGAGGCAAAACAATGGGAGGCAATCGCGACGGGATGCGCCGGCGGCCAGATGACGACCCGGGAAAAAGGCGCCGGCATCGGCGCGCTCGGCGGCGCGGCAGCAGGTGGACTGATCGGCACAGCTTTCGGCCGTCCCGGCATGGGAGCGGTGATCGGTGCTGGCGCCGGCTTAGCTGGTGGTGCTTTGATTGGCGACCACATGCAGGGGCAGGAACAGCCGCAGTATCAAGCCAACCAGCAACAAATTTATCAGAACCAAGGCACCATCGAGCGCAATCGGCAGGATATTCAGCGCCAACAGCGTAAATTCATGCTTTGCGAAAAAAGGAGAAACCGATGAAACGCACAAACCGACTCATGTTAGTAGCACTGCTGGCTGGCAGCCTGGCGATTCCGAGCGTGACCGCAACTGCCGAAGCCAAGGATGGTTCGGGAAATCACGGCCAGCACAAAGGCTGGGACAAACAGCACGAGAAAAAATATGACCGCTCGCACCACGACCGGCGCGATTTCCGTCACGATCGCCGGGAACACCGCCATGACCGGCGCGATGTTCACCGCGCTCGATTTGAAGATCGACAGAGACACGGTGATCAGCGTTGGCGCGACCACCAAAAACACGACGGCCGATTGAGCAACCGCGGCCACCATAACAAGCCAGAGATTCGCCGGGACTTTAGAGACATCCGCAATGCGCGCAACGAAGTCAAGCAGGATCGCGTCGATCTACGCAAAGACTACGCCGAGCTGAGAAAAGACCGGGCTGAGCTGCGCAATGACATTCGCAGCGGCGCAAGCAAGGAAGAGATCATGAAAGACCGCCAGGAAATCCGCGGCGATCTAAGGGAGATTCGCAACGGCCGGGCCGAGCTCCGTAGAGACCAGGCCACTCTTGATGCGGCGCGCCAGGAACTGAAGAACGATCTGCACAAACGGTACTAATTACGCCCCCTCCTCGCCTGACCGTCGGCTCCATCGGCGGTCAGGCGAAACCATTCTGACGCCGTTCCATCGCATCCCTCGACAAATCGACTCCTGCCCGTCAACGTAAACCCACTCCCGCATATTGTTTCTCCAAAGGATCGCGATTATTGTGAAGCGACTTTATTCAGGAGGTCGCTGGCACAACGCGCTAAAGGACTCTTGGAAATAGCCGCTGCTCTCTATGACAGCTCTTTGTCTCACGAAACCCGGCGCGCGGCGGAAGGCGTCTTACAAACCGATACCCGTGTCGGCCGGGTGTTTCGGCTCTCCCTCGGCATCAGATCCGCCGAGCGAACTAACGACGTGCCGGTCTCGTTTGCCACCGGCAGTTTCCGCGAGATCAGCGCGGTCGCCGCCGGCGAATATTCACTGGCCTGGGTCAATCCGTCGGTGCTTCTCACCATGGCCTATCGCGGCAAGGGCCCGTTCAAAAAAGCACTGCCGTTACGCACCATCGCGGTCTTTCCATCCTTCGATGTGATGGGCTTTGCAGTGCATGAATCCACCGGCATCACATCGCTTGCACAGATCAAACAACAGCGGATTCCCCTTCGTGTATCGACCGGCTATGAACCCAAATCCGATTTTACCGGCGGAGCCACCATGTTTACCGTGTCCGCTACGCTGCGCGCAGCGGGTTTTTCATTGGCGGATATTCGCAAATGGGGCGGCAAAATTCATTCAGTGCCAAGACCGAGCGATCCCAGCCGGCGCGCCGCCATCGAGGCGGGCGCCGTCAATGCGGTGTTCGACGAAGGAATCAAGAGCTGGGGCCAAACCGCCCTTGACAACGGGTTTCGCTATCTGCCGGTGGACGGCGCCGTCCTCAAACATCTCAAGTCGCTCGGCTACCGGCCAAGCGTCATGTCGCGCTGCGGATTTGGCGGCATGGACGGGGAGGTCCAGACGGTCGATTTTTGCGGCTGGCCGATGATCGTGCGCGCCGACATGCCTAACGAAGTCGCCTACGCGCTCTGCGAAGCGATCGAAATGCGCAAACAAGTCATTCCCACTGACAACTTTAAGCCGCTCCGTATGGCCCAGCTCTGTGCCAATGACGACGAAGCGCCCTACGACGTGGCGCTTCATCCGGGCGCGAAACGCTTCTATCGCGAGCGGGGATACCTCAAATAACTCAGGGCGAATCGCCGCTTGCTGGGAGCGCCGGTTCCATAGTAAATACACCAAACTGCACGCGATCGGAGAACTATCTGGAGAACTATCTATCTATGGATGGCCAACCGACCACGCTTCAGCATTACAATGCCGCGGTCGATCTGATCGAGCGCAATCTCGCCGCGCGGCCGGATAAGATCGCCTACATCGACGAGATTGGCAGTTACAGCTTCGCCGAGCTCGCCGCGCGCGTCAATCGCGCCGCCAACGCGCTCACCGATCTCGGCTTGCCGCTCGAAAGCCGGGTGATGGTTTGCCTACTCGACACCATCGACTTTCCCGCGGTCTTGCTCGGCGCGATCAAAGCCGGCCTGGTGCCGATCGCGGTCAACACGCTGCTGACGACCAACGATTTCGATTTCATGTTGCGCGACAGCCGCGCCCAAGCGCTGATCGTGTCCGATCCGCTGCTGGCGGTATTCAATCCGATTCTCACTAACCAGCCGTTCCTCAAACATGTCGTCGTCTCCGGCGCGAACGCATCGGCACATCCCCTGCTAGCGGATTTGATGGCCCAAGCTTCAGACGAATGCATCGCTGCGCCAACCCGAGCCGATGACGCTTGCTTTTGGCTTTACTCCTCCGGCTCGACGGGCACGCCGAAAGGCGTCGTTCATGTGCAAACCAGCATGATCAAAACCGCCGAGCTCTACGCTCAGCCCATTCTCGGCATCCAAGAAAATGACGTGGTGTTTTCCGCCGCCAAACTATTTTTCGCCTACGGCCTCGGCAATGCGCTGAGTTTCCCCTTGTCGGTCGGCGCGACGACAATTTTGTTAAGCGAGCGGCCGACGCCGCAGGCAGTTTGCCGCATTTTAAAAGAATATCGGCCGACGATCTTCTACGGCGTGCCGACACTGTACACTGCACTCTTGGCGAGTGCCGATTTACCGAAACGCTCAGAGTCGAACTTACGCCGTTGCGCGTCGGCGGGTGAAGCACTGCCGGCGGACGTTGGCCGGCGTTGGTCTGAACACTTCGGCGTCGATATTCTCGACGGTCTCGGTTCGACTGAGATGTTGCATATTTTTCTGTCGAACCAGCTCAATAATAATCGCTACGGCACTTCGGGAAAACCCGTGCCCGGCTACGACATTCGCCTCCTCGACGAAGAAGGCAAGCCGGTGCGTAAAGGCGAGATCGGCGAGCTGCAAGTTGCCGGTCCAACCAGCGCGGCGTTTTATTGGAACAACCGCGAAAAAAGCCGCAACACTTTTCTCGGCCCGTGGACCAGGAGCGGCGATAAGTACACCGAAAGCGCGGACGGTTACTTCAGCTACGGCGGCCGCGGCGACGACATGCTCAAAGTCAGCGGCATTTGGGTGTCACCCTTTGAAGTCGAATCCGCGCTCGCGTCACACGCCGCCGTGCTTGAAGCCGCCGTGGTCGGCCAAGCCGATGAAAACGGCCTGACTAAACCGAAAGCCTACGTCGTGCTGCGGCCCAACGTGCCGCAGTCAGCCGAGCTCAGCGCCGCGTTGCAGCAACATGTCAAAGCCCATCTCGCGCCCTACAAGTATCCGCGCTGGATCGAGTTCGTCGCCGAGCTGCCGAAGACCGCCACCGGGAAAATCCAGCGCTTCAAGCTGCGCGCTTGAAATCTCATTCGTATTTGTCAGAACAGTATTGATCCAATTGGAGGAAACAGTGAACTTGAATCGCCGCCATTTTCTAACCCAAGCCAGTCTGCTCACCGCCGGCGCGCTACTGCCAAAGATCGCCTTCGGCCAAGCGCAGAAAATCCGTGTCGGCCTGATGCTACCCTATACCGGCACATTTGCCCAACTGGGCGTCGCCATCACCAACGGTTTCAAGCTCGCCGTTAGCGAACGCGGCGGCAAACTGGGCGGGCGAGAGTTGGAATACTTTACCGTCGACGACGAAGCCGATCCGTCCAAAGCGCCGGAGAACACCAACAAGCTGGTCCAGCGCGACAAGGTAGACGTGCTCGTCGGCACAGTACACAGCGGCGTGCAGATGGGCATGGTCAAGATCGCTAAGGAAAACAATACGCTGATGATCATCCCCAACGCCGGGCTCGACGCCGCCACTGGGGCGCTCTGTTCGCCGAACATTTTCCGCACGTCGTTTTCGAACTGGCAGCCGTCTTACCCGATGGGTAAGGTGCTCGCCGATCGCGGCATTCGTAACGTCGTTTCTCTCGCTTGGAAGTACGGCGCGGGTGAAGAAGCGATCGGCGGATTCACGGAAGGCTTCATCAAAGCCGGCGGCAAGACGGTGCGCGGTCTATGGATTCCTTTTCCCAATGCCGAGTTCCAAGCGCTGCTGACGGAAATCGCGTCGATCAAACCGGACGCAGTGTTTGTCTTTTTCGCTGGCGCCGGCGCCGCGAAGCTCATCAAAGATTACGCCGCCGCCGGACTGCGAAAAACCATTCCACTCTACGGCTCGGGCTTTCTCACCGACGGCGTGCTCGACGCGGTGGACAATGCCGCCGAGGGCCTGGAAACTACGCTGCACTACGCCGACGGCCTGAACACAAAACGGGATCGTGAGTTTCGCGCCGCCTATCGCAAAGCTTATACCTCTGAACCCGATGTTTACGCCGTGCAAGGCTTCGACGCCGGCTTGCTGCTTGCCGCCGGCGTCGAAGGGGTCAAAGGCGACATTACCAAGCGCAAAGAATTGATCGCCGCCATGGAGAAAGCCAAGATTGACAGTCCGCGCGGCGCCTGGATCATGTCGAAAGCGCACAACCCGATCCAAGACATTTATCTGCGCAAAGTGGTCGGCAAAGAAAACCGCTTCGTCAGTATCGCCCACAAAGCGCTGGCCGACCCGGCGCGGGGATGCAAACTCTAGCGGCGGCGCTGCCGCCGGTATTAACCCCGCAGGCGACCAAAGGGGATGCTCGCCCCCTTTGGATTCCCCATTTGATGGTGCCCGCAGCAAGCTGCGGGGAATATTAGATTCAAACTGTTCCAATCGTTCAAGCCGTTCCAATCGCCTGACGCAGAAATCACAACCTAGTAATTGGAACGATTGGAACGAGTCCTCGGCGATGTTTTACCTGATCCAGCTACTGAACGCCGTCCAGTACGGCCTGCTGCTCTTTCTCCTCGCCAGCGGTTTGACCTTGATCTTCGGCATCATGGGCGTGATCAATCTCGCCCATGGCAGCTTCTACATGGTCGGCGCCTATCTCGCCTACTGGCTCGCCAGCGCGACCGGCAGTTTGTCGCTCGCGCTGCCGATCGGAATCGTCATCGCCTTCGCCATCGGGCTCTTGCTTGAGACCACGATCATTCGCCGATTGTATAAGCGCGATCATCTCTACCAAGTACTGCTCACCTTCGGCCTGATTCTGATCTTTGAGGAACTTCGCAGTATCCTTTTCGGCAACGACGTGCACGGCGTCGCCGTGCCGGCAATTTTAAACTATTCCATTCCTCTCACTGAGACCTTGTCCTATCCAATCTACCGGCTTTTCATCACCGGGGTTTGCCTTACTATCGCCGGCGTCATGTACTTCGTAATTCAAAAAACCCGCATCGGCATGATGATCCGCGCCGGCAACAGCAATCGTGAAATGGCCGCGTCGCTCGGCGTCAATATGCCTTTGCTCTTCGCGCTGGTCTTCGCCGTCGGCATGGCGTTGGCGGCGTTCGCCGGCGCCATCGCCGCGCCGATCACTTCCGTCGCGCCGGGCATGGGCAATCATATTCTGATTATCTGCTTCGTCGTCGTTGTCATCGGCGGCATCGGTTCGATCAACGGTGCCATGATCGCGTCTCTTTTAATCGGTCTCGCCGACACGCTCGGCAAGGTGCTCGCGCCGGAGTATTCCGGCGTCGCGATCTATCTCTTGATGGCTGTCGTCCTCTTGTGGCGTCCTCAAGGGTTGGCTAATAAACCGTAACCGCGCCGTGACTCACATCACCTTGCCCCGCTCGGTTCTGTTCGTCGCACTGCTTGTGCTGGCGCTCTTCCCGTTAGCCGGCTCGACTTTTTATATCCAGCTCGGCGCCAAGATAATGATCATGGCAATCTTCGCGCTCAGTCTTGATCTGCTCGTTGGCCACACCGGGTTGGTGAGCTTTGGCCATGCCGCTTACTTTGGCGTCGCCGCTTACGCGCTAGCGCTGATCGCACCGAAATACCAAGCAGCCAATCTCTGGCTCACCCTGCCCGCAGCGCTGATCGTCACTGCCATAACCGCGCTCGTCATCGGCTTTCTGGTCGTGCGCACTACTGGAATCTATTTCATCATGGTTACGCTCGCTTTCGCGCAAATGCTCTATGCGATTTTCCACGACACCAAACTCGGCGGCGGCTCGGACGGCATTTACATCGCCGTCCGGCCGGAAATGACCATCGGTGGATTCAAACCCCTCGATCTTGAAAGTCCCGTGCAGTTCTTCTATCTCGCGCTGATCCTGCTCAGCGTCGTCTATGTTTTCTTGAATTACTTGCTGTACGCGCCGTTTGGCCGCGCACTCGCCGGCATTCGTGTCAACGAACAACGCATGCGTTCCATCGGCTTCCCAGTCTTTTCTTACAAGCTTGGCGCTTTCGTTCTCGCTGGAACAATCGCGGGCCTCTCGGGCTATCTCGCGGCGTGCCAATTCGGTTTCGTCAACCCCGAAATTCTCGCCTGGCATCAGTCGGGCGTCGTACTGATGATGGTCATCCTCGGCGGCATGGGCCGGCTCCATGGCGCAGTCATCGGGGCGGCGGCATACGTCTTGTTACAAGAATTTCTCTCAGCACAGGCATTCTTCGGCGATTACGCTAAGCATTGGCAGCTCGCGATGGGAAGTTTGATCGTGCTGATCGTTCTCGCGTTACCTCACGGAATCGGTGGCTTCGTCGATGTCCTCTTGCGCCGACAGGGTTACTCACGGGCATTAGCCAGGGACGATGCCGATGACTGAAGCGATCCTTTCAATCCGAGACTTGACGAAACACTTCGGCGGTCTCGCCGCCGTGGAAAACGTTTCGCTGGAGGTGAAAATCGGCGAGCTGCATGCAATCATCGGCCCCAACGGCGCCGGTAAGACCACGTTGATCAATTTGCTTTCCGGTGATCTGAAACCGAGCGCCGGCGCGATTCGTTTTCGCGGCGATGACTTGACTCACCTCGCCGCCGAAAAGCGTTCGCGCTTAGGTATCGGTCGCAGCTACCAGAAGACCAATATTTTTCCGAGCTTCAGTGCGCTGGAAAACTGCCGCTTGGCGGCGCAATCGCGCGACCCACGGCCTTTCAATTGGGTTCGCGACGCGTTGTCTTACGAAGGCACGATGCAGACTGGCCAACGTGCCCTGGACGCCGTCGGTCTCACCGACCGCGCTCAAGAGATAGCCCTCGCGCTCAGCCATGGCGAGCAACGCCAGTTGGAGATCGCCATGTGTCTTGCCACCGGACCAGAATTGCTTTTGCTTGACGAACCGCTCGCCGGCATGGGCGCGGAAGAATCGATAAAAATGGTCGAGCTCATCCGAAAACTCGCCGAGACTCACGCCGTCCTGCTGGTCGAGCATGACATGGACGCGGTGTTCCAGTTAGCCAAAGTTCTAACCGTGATGGTCGACGGCAAAATTCTCGCCTCCGGATCTCCTGCGGAAATCCGTGCCAACCGTGAGGTGCAGGCCGCTTATCTCGGCATAATGGACGACGCGTAATGACTGATACGCCGATCATCGAAGCCCGTGCGCTCGACACCTATTATGGCGCCAGCCATATCCTGCACGGCGTCGACTTCTCGATTCACGCCGGCGAAGCGATTGGCTTGATGGGCCGAAATGGCATGGGCAAGACCACGCTGATTCGCACCCTCCTCGGCCACGTGCCGCCGCGCCGCGGTGAAGTGAGAATCAATGGCAAACTGATGACCGGCGCCGCGCCTCATCTGATCGCGCGTCAAGGCATAGCCTATGTTCCTGAAGGGCGCGGCATCTTTGCCAATTTATCCGTCAAAGAAAATCTCATCATGGCCGCGGGTCCAGGAATCAATGGGCAAATCTACTGGACCCTTGAACGCGTGCTCGAAACTTTTCCTCGCCTCGCCGAGCGATTAGCCCACGGCGGCCAACAACTGTCAGGCGGCGAACAGCAAATGCTCTCCATCGGCCGCGCCCTGATGACGAATCCACATTTGTTAATTCTCGATGAAGCCACTGAAGGACTAGCCCCGCTCATCGCCAAAGAGATATGGCGCATCATCGGCAAGATTCGCGCAACGGATATCGCCGCCATAATCGTCGATAAGAACTTTACCGCCGTCTCGGCTGTCACCGGCAGAAATGTGATTCTCGTCAAAGGCCGGGTCGTCTTCGAGGGAAGTAGCGGTGCATTGAAGTCTCAGCCAGATTTACTCCAACAGCATCTGGGCATTTGAATATTATCACTGGCGAGAGTAGTTTAGGGCGGCAAAATCCGCGAAGGAGCACAGCCATGAAGTACCAATGCATTTCCGCCGATTCCCACCTAGAAATCCGTCCCGACCGTTACTGCAAGCGCGTGCCGGATAAGTTTCGCGACCGCGCGCCGAAAGTGATCACCTTGGAAGACGGCACGCTCGCAGTGCTGCAGGAAGGTCAGCCACTCGAGCGCTTGATTTCGAACATCTCCTGCGGTTTGGCCTACGAAGAACGCCGTCCCTTCGATCCTCTCCCTGGCGAGAATTATGAAAACTCGCCGGGCACCGGCTCGCCGGAACAGCGCCTCACCGAACAGGAAAAAGACGGGGTCGATGCGGAAGTGTTATTTCCCGGCAACGTCGGTCCGGGCTTCTGGCGCGGCATCCGCAATGACGACGCTTACAAATCAGTCGTGCGCGCCTACAACGATTGGCTAGCTGAAGACTATTGCGCGCATTTGCCCGAGCGACTGATCGGCGTCGGCGTGATTCCGATCACCAACATCGTCGATGCCGTAACCGAATTGACGCACTGCAAAAAGATCGGTCTCAAGGCGGTCATCATCGATAACTTTCCCGCCGGCAACCGTTACCCGACCGCGGCCGACGATCGCTTCTGGAGCGCCGCCGTCGATCTCGACATGCCGCTGACTATCCATGTCGAATTCGGCTTTCCCCGGCGCAGCCGCGGCCCCCAAGCCGTCGCGGTCAACGCCCAGTCTTTCAAATATGCAAAGCAACCCGATCCCGAGCATCATGTGCCGGACGTCATCGAGCGTTTCAACAAGTACGGCTTTCGCGGCAGTAAACAAATCGTGCAGATGATTTGGGGCGGCGTGTTCGAGCGCTTCCCGAAGTTAAATATCTACGTCGCCGAAGTGCAGATCGGCTGGGTGCCCAACTGGCTCGATCAGATGGACAATGAATACGGCCGCCAGCAATACTGGGCCGAGCGCGTTCTTGGTCTGCCGCGGTTGAAACGCATGCCGAGCGACTACGCCAAGCAACATGTCTATTGGGGCTTTAACCGCAATCCCATCGGCGTGCGCATCGCACGCCACGAAGTCGGCGTTGATAACGCAATGTGGGCCAGTGACTTTCCCCATCTCGAATCGGACTGGCCCAATTCGCGCCGCGTGCTCGCGGAAAACTTCGCCGGCGTCGCCGAAGACGAGATTTGGCGAATGACCGTCGGCAACGCGGTAAAATATTTTCATCTCGCCGACGATTAGCAACGAGTTCACAGTCGCCCAAACATCGGCCGGTTATTCTGAACGAAAGCGAAGGATATAGGATTTTACCCAGAGGTCGAAATGACGGATCCGTGATGACTCAGGAGCAGACACGTGACCCCAGCACAAATCAACAATCTTAAAAACCTCGACGCCGAACTGGCCAAAGACAACCTGCGCGGTCTCTGGGTGCGCGAGGACGCGCTTCGCCGCGAGCCCGCGCCGTTTGGCAAACCGATTATCTGGAAGTGGGCGAAGATTCGCACCGGCCTGGAAGCTGCCGGACAGCTCATTACGACCAACTACAAAGGCGCACGCCGGGCGATCAGCCTGGTGCACCCCAATATGAACGAGAGCACCAGCCACACCTTAAATCTAGCCGTGCAACTGGTCAAAGCTGGCGAAGCGGTCTATTCCCATCGACACACCAATGCCGCCATGCGCTTCGTCATCGACGGCGGTGAGAAAGTTTACACGATTACCAACGGTGAGAAATGCGTCATGGAACGCGGCGATCTGGTCGTCCAACCGAGCTGGGGCTGGCATAATCACATCAACGAATCGGAGCGCGACGCGATCTGGATCGACGGCCTCGACTCCGGCTTGATGCGCATGTTGCGCACGATGTTTCAGGAACCGCATCCCGCCGAGGATGTCCGGCTCTATAACAGCCCGGTCGACACGACGAAGCGGAATCCTGGACTGCTCGCTCCTCCCGGACAACCGCTCAAATCTCTCGTCTACAAGTGGGCCGACACGCGCCGCGCCCTGGCGGAAATGCTCGCCGAGAGCGAAAGCCCGTTCGACGGCAAATGTTTGGAGTATCGAAATCCCGTTACCGGCGGCGCTACCTTTTCGACCTTTTCCTGCTGGGTCCAACTACTCGACGGCAACAAAGAGACCGCTGAGCATCGCCATACATCGAGCCAGCTTTACTACGCGATCGAAGGCAGCGGGATCACTGAAGTCGACGGCGAAAAGCTTCAATGGGAAGCGGGCGATTTTTTTGTCGTACCCAACTGGAGCTGGCACCGGCACAAGAATTCGACGAGCAAACCCGCGCTGCTGTTCTCAACCACCGATCGGCCGTTGCATGAAGCGATCGGCGTTTATCGCGAGCAGAGCCGCTAAGTTCGCATCGCCCTAATGACCGAACAAGAACGCACCTATAACTTAGAAGAGTTCGCCGCCGGCACGAGCGTAACCAATCCGGGCGAGACGATGCCCGCGAAGGTCGGCGTCGCCGCGCCGCAGTTCGAGGCGACGACGGTCGACGGCAGGGCCGTCCGCCTCAGCGATTTTCGCGGCCAGCGCCATGTCGTCATGATGACCGGCGCTGTCACCAGTCCCATGTGCGCTTTCGAGGTCCCAGCGCTAAATCGGCTGCAAGATGAATTCGCCGACAAAAACTTCGCCTTCTTTCTGCTTTACACCAGAGAGTCGCATCCGGCGGAGAATTACGACGCGCACACGAGCTTCGAACAAAAACTCGCCTACGCAGGCGACTTGCAGAGACTGGAAGATATTCGTTTCCCGATCATCGTCGACCATCTCGATGGCCGCATTCACCGTGCCTACGGTCTATGGCCCAACGCGCTATTTGTCATGCACAAAGATGGCCGGCTGATCTATCGCAGCAACATGGCCAATCACGCCGAGTTGCGCCAGCTCTTGGAAGACATTATTGCCGCGGAAACAGCCGCTGTCGATGGGCGGGTGCTCCACCTGCAATACTCCGAACGTGTGATCGCCCACGAAGCTGACCAAGCGACGCACCGTCGCGTCTACGAGCGCGCCGGGCAAAAAGCGTTCGAAGATTACTGGGCCAAGCGCCCACAAAACCGCAACCGCTGGCCGTGACATGAAGAATTTCTTCCGGAGAGCATCCGACGGACCGGTCGGATCAGACCGATCGGTCCGATCTCTTGTTGTTGTCCTATCGTGCTTCACAATCTTTTCCTGCGTGACGCCGTTCGCCACCGCCGCCACCCGCGACCTCGAGCGCGCGCGCATCGGCTACTCAGTCGGCGGCCTCATCCCCTTTCCGCTTCTGGTCGCCAAAGAAAATCGCTTTTTTGAACAAGCCGGCATCGACGTCGAGATGATCAACATTACACCGACCATCGCGGTGACCGCGCTAGTGTCGGGCGATATTCAATACGTGATTTTCGCCGGCACCACGCTCAACGCCGCGGTGCGCGGCCTGCCGGTGAAACTGGTGATGGTCTACAACGATCGCCCGTTATTTTCTCTCATGTCCAGACCGGACATCCGCTCGATCAAAGAGCTTAAGGGCAAAGTCCTGGGTGTGGCGACACTCACTTCGGGAGAATCTTTCCTATCGCGCCGCTTGCTCAAAGACGTAGGGATCGATGCTGATAAAGAAATGATCCTGCGCGTCATCGGCAACACGCCGGATCGGCTGCAGGCGCTGCGCACCGGCGCGGTCGATGCAACCACACTGACGCTGCCGGTCGACATTCACGCCGAACGTCTGGGGCTGCGACGCTTGGCATTTATGGGCGACACTTTGGAAAGTATAAACGGCGGTTTCGGCGTGTCCGAACGCTGGTTGCAACAGCGCCCCGATCAGGTCAGAAAAATGATCGCCGTGGCGTTTCGCGGCATGGCCCACGCGCGCGCGCAGCGCCAGGATTCGGTCGCGCTGATCATGTCGAAGTGGAAACTCGAGCGCGAAGTCGGCGAGAAAGCTTTCGACATGATGATCCGCACTTGGTCAGACAACGGCACGGCCTCCGATCAGGCACTACGAATGGGGATCGAAGAAAGTCTGCGGCTTTCAAACACCAAACAAACGGTGCCGGTCGCCCGCGTCGCCGACTTCACCATCGCCCGCGAAGTCTACCGCGAGCTAAAGGCGAAATAGCTTGGCGCTGTCGTAGTTTAACCGGAAAAGGCTTTTCACCACGAAGGACACGAAGAGCACGAAGTTCAAGAACCAAATTATCGAACCCTTCGTGACCTTCGTGGTGAATAAACAGTCTGGTATTCTAACAACTATGAGCAAAAACGAATTCTCACTGAAACCCACGCGCATGCGCACGCATCCGCACACGACGCGCTCGCGTTTGATGCTCGAAGTCGCCTCAGCACTGGTCGACCGGCGCGATTGGAATTTGCTTCAAGCCCGCATCAGTCTGCGCGAGCAAGGTTCAGACGACTGGCCGCTGACGCTGTTCGGCAGCGATAGTCCGGCGACGATTCACGAAGTCGCCGCCGGCAAGGTCCAGTTCGCCATGATCAATCCAGGAATGATTCTCAAGCTCGCCGCTTTGGGCAGCCCTCCGTTCAAAGAACCGCTACCGCTCCGAATCATCGCTGTCCTACCTGCCCTCGATCAAATGGTCTTCGCCGTCAAACAACAAACCGGATTGCAATCGCTCACCGACATCCGCGACCGCAAGTTTCCGTTGAAGCTATCGCTACGCGGTCAGCCCGATCACTCGCTGCAAGTCATCATCAACCATGTCTGCGCCGCCGCCGGCTTCAGCCTCGACGATATCGCCGCCTGGGGCGGCGAAGTGCGCTACGACGCCGGCATGCCCTACGGCGACAATCGCATCGGCGCGGTGCGGCGCAGCGAGATCGATGCGATCTTCGACGAAGGCGCCAGCGCCTGGGGCAACATGGCGTTGAGCTTGGGCATGACGTTTCTCTCTCTGGACGAAACGATTTTGCGGCGGTTGGAATCCGTCGGTTTACGCCGCGGCCTGATCGAGAAGAAAAGCTTTCCGAAACTCGCTGCCGATGTGCTGACGCTCGACTTCAGCGGCTGGCCGATCTACACGATGGACTCCACAGCCGATACTTTAGTAAAAGATTTCTGCCGCGCGCTCGAAGCAAGCAAAGCCCTCATCCCCTGGGCGAAAGACGAACCGTTGCCGCTAGCGCATATGGTCCAGGACAGCGCCGAAGGGCATCTCGAAGTGCCGCTGCACCGAGCCGCCGAAGCATTTTGGCGCGAACAGGGCTATTTGGAATAACCCCTTCCTAGCCCGGATTATGCTACGAGGTAACCTGACGACACTCTGTCGATCGAGGCGTGACCCAAAAGAACTAGATCGCCGAACGCAGGCACCGGCGCGAAGGTTTCATTTTGGTCTCGGCGCTCGGCACGATGTTTGACCTTTTCACTGCTGATCTCATAAGCAACTCGGCCCGTTGGCATCTTCAAGGCACAACTGTTTTGCCTTCGTTCCGCAAGGGTTGCACGCCATTGTAATTTGCCCGCAGTTTTACCGGGACTAATCCGGGCTAGCGCGCCAATCTACGGCGCAGCTTTGTTGGACAGCAGCAACACGCGATCGCGAAACAAGCCGATCAGCCAATCGTTGGGCTGCAGGTGAGGCGGGTTATTCCAGCGCCGCCAAATATACCAGTCTTGCAAAAGCTGCGCGCTTCGATCGATTGTCTCCGTTCGGTAGCGCAGAAGCTCGCGCTCCGTGATCAGGCAAAAGACTCGCTGGTCGCTGGCAAAATACCGCGACAAAGCGTCTTGAATTGCAGCTGGGTCGCGTTTCCCCCTTAAAACGCGCTCTATTTCTTTTGCGAAAAACGCCTGGAGCTGCTCTTCAAAGATCACCCGGGAGCATATGCCGAGGCGATCGCCGTCACGCCACTCGCGCGCGACCCGTTGGGTTAGTGGCGCCAGCTCCGGCGGTCCAATACGTCCTGTCGCCATCACACCCGTTCCAATCAGAAGCGGCAGCGCGACGATTGAAAGCACGCCGTGGACGATGCCAATCAGAAAGACATTCGGATTGCGGAGAAACAGCCAATTGAAAAAAAAGCTGCCCAACGACGCGAGACTGACCAGCGCCACATCTGGCGCATGGAACAATCCAAAAACCAGGGCGTTGGCAGCGGCCGCCGCCAGTGGGCGCTGCAGCAAAGCGCGCCAACGTTGAAAGAAATATCCTAACAGCACCGCTTCCTGCACCAGCCCCCAAAATATCGATCTAAGGGCGCTGGCGGCGCTGGGTGCCGGAATCGGCACTCCGACGAGCGCTGCGATGCCCAGTAAGATCGCGAGGGAAGACACGATGAAGCAACCGACAAAAACGAAATCTGATAAGAAGTTGTCGAAACGAAACCCGGACTCTTTCCAGTTATGGTGTCTGAGCAGCGCCGAGATCGGAATGATCAAAATAAACAGCCACGCGGCAACGATCACCCAGCCGACGACGCCGACGTCAATCTGCCGCCAAATACTTGCGGCAAAAAGAACCGCCAGAGCGGCCAATTCCGCCGCAGCGTAGATGCGCTGGTTGTTCACGTGGGATCTGAGAATTCGCTGCGCCGGGTGCCACCCACAATCGGATCAATCGCCTCGGCGGAAGACTGTCAAATTGGAACGCGCGGTGACTCTTGGCTTTCGGCTGGCTTCAAGGATGCACACTCTCCAAGAACCAATCCGTCGGTAGCTCGCGACCCACGCCTTTGGCTTTCGCCTCGCTGTAGACCGCGGCGCCGACGGCGGCAAACTGTAGGCCGATGCCGATGTTATTGAGGAAGCAAGTTGATTCCTGCGCGTTGGCGCGGCCCTGGGCCTTGCCGGTGACGAGAGCTTTGAGATCGGGCGCGCTCAGCCAAAATGGCTGCTCGACACTCACTTCATGCGCGTGGGCCGGACCTTTTTTGATAATATCGATCGCATCATGGGCGGCGATGCCTTCTTCGCCGTAGCCGGCGACATAATTCGACGGCGCGTGTTGGTGCGCATGAATCACCAGGCGGTCGACTTTGCGAATGGTATCATCGCCGAGCTCGGGTACGCGCACGCAAGTTAAATGCAATCCCGGCTTGACCCAGTCGGCGCTGACCACGCGGCTGAGCGAGTTCGTCGTCGCGGCGATGATGTCGGCATCGCGTATCGCCTCTTCCGGCGAATTGACCGCGCGCACTTCGACCGGCACTTTCGCCTGCATCTCTTTCACAAACGCCTCGCGGTTAGCTTGGGTCGGACTAAAAACGTTGACGCGCTTGAGCGGCCTGACCGCGCACATCGCTGGCAAGTGACTGCCCGCTTGCCAACCGGAACCGAAGAGCGCCATCGTGCTGGCGTCTTCGCGCGCCAGATAACGCGCCGCCAGCGCGCTGCTCGAGGCCACACGCATGCGCTGCACCACACCGTCGGGGAACATTGCCAGTGGCTCGCCCGTGATGGTTGAGAACAACATCACTAGCCCGACGTATTTATCGCCCGGCGCCGCGGGAACTTTTGTCTTGATCGTCCGATTGCCCTGCTGGTTCCAGCGGATAATGTCGGAGTTGATGCGCAGCGCGACGATCGGCGGATCGTACAGCCCAGCTTCCATGGACTTGAACGCATAGACGCCCGCTTCGGTCGCCGACGGCATGACCAGATCGGTGCGCGGCCGATTGATCGCCGTGCCTTTGTCCCAGCTCACGTAAGCTTTTTCTAAAGCGTCGATGCAGGTTTTGATCGAAAGAAACGATTCGATTTCTTCATTGCTGAGTAGAATCATGCAGCTTGGCATATCAACGCGGTCAGTTATCGTCAAGACAAACGGGGATATCATTGACTAACGACACTAAACTCGAATAGCGTCAACTCAAGGAGAAGCCAATCATGAAAACCATCACATTGCTCCATCCTGGCAACATGGGCTCAACGATCGGCGCGTGCGCCGCAACCAGTGGCGCCCGGGTGCTTTGGGCCGCGCAACAGCGAAGCGCCGCATCGCGCAAGCGCGCCGATCAAGCCGGCTTGATCGATGCCGGCGATCTAGCCGCGGCCGTTCGCCAAAGCGATATTGTGCTGTCGGTCTGCCCGCCGGAGTTTGCCACGGAAGTTGCCGTGAACGTCGCCGCGCAAACATTCACAGGTATCTACGTCGACGCCAACGCCGTGTCACGCGCGACCGCTGAAGAGATCGGCAAGATCGTCACGAAAGCTGGCGCCAGCTTTGTCGATGGCGGCATCATCGGCTCGCCAGTCAAGAAAGCCGGCACCACTAGAATGTATCTGTCGGGTGAAAAGGCCGAGGACGTCGCGCAACTATTTTCCAAAAGTATG
>JAERMN010000384.1 GCA_016844625.1 Deltaproteobacteria bacterium | reverse complement strand
TGGATGGCGAAGGAGATCGGCGCTTTCGAAAAGCATGGGCTCAAAGGCGATCTGGTCTACATCAGCTCGGGCAGCGTCACGGTTCAGGCGATGGTTGGTGGAAATGTCGAGGTCTCCGTTGCCGCCAGCAATGCCGTGGTGAACTCGATCCTGCGCGGCGCGCCGCTGATCGCCGTCGGCAGCATCACCAACCAGCCGGCGATGAGTCTATTCGTGCAATCGGAAATTACCAGGCCCGAACAATTGGCCGGCAAAGTGCTGGCGATCACGCGGCACGGTTCTTCGACTCACTTTTTGACGCAGTTCGTGCTGGAAAAGCTCGGTCTTCAGGACAAAGTTAAAATCCAACCGATGGGTGGGACGCGCGAAGTGGACATGGCGATTCGCACCGGCATGGTCGCGGGGGCGGTGCGCAGCATGAAACCGGGACCTAAGACGCGCATGCTGGTTGATCTGCCGGATTTAGGCATTCCGTTTTCAATGGACCTCATCGCGGTGAAGCGCGATTATTACAAGAACTCTCCACGAAATGTCGAGGCGATGCTCAAGGCTTACATCGAAGGTGTGGCGGCGCTGCGCACGAGAAAAGAGCTGGCTTACAAGGTGCTGGGAAAATATTTGCTGGGCGCCGGCGATTCGCTGGACGAAGCCTACGATTACGCCGTCAAATATCTCGACCGCCAGGCGCGGGTCGATCCGGCGGTGATACAGACCGTGCTGAATTGGGAGAACAAAGGCGAAGGTTCGGTCAATGATTTTTTCGACAACTCGGCGATCGATCGAATTATCAAAGAAGGATTCGTTGAGCGGCTCTACAAGTGAGCGAGGATTCGGAACCCGAGGAATTAACCGCAGAGGACGCAAAGGGCGCAAAAAGGAAATCCGAATCGTAGGGGCGGGTTTAAAACCCGCCCTCAGAGGAAGCTGATATGAATCAAAAAGAATGGCGGCGTGAGTTGGGCGAGGTGGTGCGCGCGGCGATGCGGTCGGAGGAGATCGAGCACTATTTTAAAGTCAAAATCACCAAGCCCGGGGCGCAAGTGCTGATCACGCAGTTAGGCTTGTTCATTCATCACCGGCGCGACTGCTGGTCTCATGTGTCGGGCAACTGTCCGCATATGTCGGTGAAGCAGAAAATCTTGCAGCATGAGTACGGCGAAGTGATCAAGGACAACTACACCGAGCACGGCCATATGGAATTGATCGTCCGTCAGGGCAAGGCTCTTGGATTGACGCCGGAGCAAGTGCTGAACGTCGCGCCGCTGCCATCGACGATGGCGACGCTCTACGCCTGGGCTTGGATGACGCGCGAGAAAAGTTGGCTTGAGGGTTTGGTGTCGTTGTCCGTGACCGAATGGGCCAACGATGACCGGCTACTGGGCGACATCGGCGGCGGACTTTCCAGCCGCATGGCGAAACGCTGGATGGACGATCTTGGTTTCGGCTGGGAGCAGATGCCCAACTTCAAGGTGCACAGCGAAGCGGATGAAGAGCATAGCGATATGTTTTTGGGAGATCTGGAACAATTCGCCACCGGTGAAAAAGAGGCGCTGGTCGTTCAAACCGCAAAGGAATCGATGGAGCTGCTGAAGATTTTTCGCTATGGGATCGCCAAGGAGATGGAAAGGTTGAGTTAGTGAAGAGCACTTCAATTTCAATTTACAACGGATGTCATTCTGAGGAGCGGCGCGACGAAGAATCTGCTTGTGCAATCGTTCACACCGAAAGTGAGGTCAGAGCAGGTTACCGTTGCTGAACAAAAGCAGATCCTTCGCGTGAGGCTCAGGATGACCGCACCTTTGTATATATTTAGTTGAGAAACGCTTGAGACCCTCTGCTTCCGACGCAAAATTGAAGGAGAATCCTCGATGGACATGAACGGTTGGGCCGCCGCTTTCGGCGCATTGGCGCGCCGGGCGATGTCGTCGCCGGAGCTGGAGCGCTATTTTTCTATTCCAATCACAAAGCCGCGCGCTCAATTAATTCTCCAGCAACTTTCCCTTTACGTGCGCCACCGGCGCGACTGTTGGGCGTATGTTTCGGGCAACGCGCCGGTGCTCGCCGTCAAACAAAAAATTCTTGGTCACGAATACGAGGAGATGATCCGCGATCAGCACTCCGAGCATGGCCATCTCGATCTGATCATTCGCCAGGGAAAATGCATCGGGCTTAGCGCCGATGATATTCTCAACGCCAAACCGATCGCCAGCACCACGGCGACGCTCTATGCCTGGGGCTGGATGTGCAAGAAGAAGCACTGGCTCGAAGGACTGGCGGCGATGTCGATGACGGAGTGGAACCAAGACGACCGGCTGCTCGGCGATCTGGGCGGCGGCCATGCGGCGCGCATGGGCAATTTGTGGATCAAATATCTTGGCATCACGTGGGACGATCTGCCCAATTGGCAAGCGCACCGCGAAGCGGACAAGGGCCATGTCGATATGTTCCTGCCGGTGTGGGCGGAATACGGCAAAGGCGACAAGGAGAAAATGATTCTCCAAGCGGCGCAAGAATCCGAAGAACTTTACCGTGTCTATCAAGCCGGACTTGCCGACGCGATGGAAAGGCTCTCCTAAATCTCAAGCAAATAAAAAGGTGGTGGCTATGCGCGCGCTGCGATTTCTTGCGTTAACGATCCCGAGCCTTTTCTTTCTGGCGCAACTCAGCCCGGCCGCCGAATCGGCGCGCGAGAAAATTACCTTCGCCTATGCGGCGATCAGTCCCAGTATGGCGGGCGTGTGGATGGCAAAAGAGATCGGCGCGTTCGAGAAATACGGCTTGAACGCCGAGCTGGTTTACATCAGCTCTGGGGCGACGGCGATTCAAGCTCTGGTCGGCGGCAGCGTGCAAGCGGCCTTGGGCGCGAGCAACGCTGTGCTGGCGGCCACGCTCAAGGGCGCGCCGATTATCGCGGCGGGCAGCAACACCAGCCGGCCCGGTATGCAGCTCTGGGTGCAGCCGGAGATTCAGCGCGCCGAACAGTTGCAAGGAAAGACGCTGGCGATCACCCGCTTCGGTTCCACCAGCGACTTCGTCACCCGATTGATTCTGCGCAAGCTCAATCTCGAAGGCAAAACCGAGCTGCGCCAATTTGGCGGCGTGGTGGAAGCTGATCTGGGTTTTCGCGCGCGCCAGGCCGAGGGCCGGGTGTCGTCGCAAGCGCCGGGGCCGCAGGCCAAGATGCTGGTCGATGCCGCCGAGCTTGGCATTCCCTTTTCCATGAATTTGTTGGCCGTGAGCAACGACTACTTGGCGAGATCGCCCCAGTCGGTGGACGCCATCGTGCGCGCTTACATCGAAGGCATCGCGGCTTTGAAAACGCGCAAAGCGCAAGCGCTCAAGCTGCTGGAAAAATATATGGGAGCGCGCGGCGGCAGCAGCGAAGCGCACTACGAGTTCGTCACCCGCTACTTAGACTCCATCCCGCGCGTCGATCCGGCGGCGGTGGACACGGTGCTGGAAATGGTCGGCGCGAAAGGCGCGGCGAAAGCCAAGCTTTTCGACAATGCCATTGTCGATCGGCTCGCGCACGAAGGTTTCATCGACAAGCTTTACAAGGGAGCCAAGCCATGACTGAAAAACAGTGGCGCGAATGTTTGGGCGAGCTGGTGCGCGATTACATGCGCTCGCCGGAATTGGCATATTACTTTTCCATCAAGATGAACAAGCCTCGGGCGGCGGTGATGGTCAAGCAGCAGAGTCTGTTCGTGCGCCACCGGCGCGAGTGTTGGTCGCATGTGTCGGCGAATTGCCCGGTGATGGGCGTTAAGCAGCGCATCTTGGAGCATGAGTACGAAGAGATCATTCGCGACGACTTTTCCGAATATGGTCACCTGCATTTAATCATTCGCCAGGGAAAATCGGTCGGCCTTGAGCCGGAGGAGATTCTTAACGCGGAGCCGACACCGGAAACTCGCGCAGCGCTTTACGCCTGGTCCTGGATGACCAGCGAGATGCCGTGGACCGAGTCGCTCACTGGCATGACGATCACGGAGTGGTGCAACGACGACCGCTTGCTCGGCGATTTGGGCGGCGGGGATTCCCAACATGCAAGCGCATAGCCAAGCCGACGAGAAACATAGCGACATGTTCCTGCCCTTTCTCGCCGAGCACGCCGCCGGCGCCAAGCAAGCGCCAGCGATCCAAGCCGCCAAGGATTCGCTCGCTTTTAACGCCATGTACCGCAAAGGCATCGCGCTGGCGCAGGAGAAGTTGGCGGGATAGAAGAATGGAGTGATGGCGTGTTGGAGTAGTGGAGTGTTGGGTTATTGGGGAGAAGATTCCTCGCTCCGCTCGGAATGACAACTCAGGGTCTTGTCATCTCGAACGCAGTGAGAGATCTTTCTTCGTTGCGTTTGAAACGTGAGTAACGGAATCGAAGAGAGTCCAAATCAGGAGGAATTTATGAGCCTGTGGCCGAAAGTGCGCGAAGAGTTGAATTTGATCGTCAACAAACATTTCGATACGCCGGAGTATCACCATTTATT
>JAERMN010000383.1 GCA_016844625.1 Deltaproteobacteria bacterium | reverse complement strand
GTTAGGAACGTTTGGTTCAAGCTGCGAATCGTTCGATGGGTGATCCGGTCGCCCTCGTGTTCGAGGTCCTTCAACTTTTTCCATGAGTCCTGGGGATTGTCGTAACGATCGAGCATTTCTTTAAGCGCGCGGGCGCCGTCCAATGCGTTCTGGGCCGATTCTTTGAACAGATCGAAAAATTTTTCCTTATGAGGGACAAAATTAAACATGAATAGGCCTTTCGCTGAAGTTCAGAAGGTATGTAGATAACAGCTCCCAGTGGGGAATTCAAGAAATGTTAAGAGAATATTACGGCAATGTTACGAACGAAGTGGGCTGAGCCGCTTGATGATGCGATGACGAGTAGAGGGCTTGCACGCGCGCCCGAATGTCATCGCGAACCTGGCGGAACACCTTCATGACTTCTTCTTCATCGCCGGTGGCCAGTGCGGGATCGGGAAGCGGCCAATGAGTGCGTGCGACTTTAGCCGGTAGTGTGGGGCAGGTTTTCGCCGCATCGCCGCAAAGCGTAATCAGCTGATCGATTTGGCCAAGAGGGATTTCATCCAGTCCTTTCGAATGCTGCGTGGAAATGTCGATGCCGACTTCGCCCATGACACGAATTGCCAGCGGATGAATTCCTTTGGGCGAAGTGCCGGCGCTGTAGACGCGGTCGCGGTTGGCCACCATACTCCGGGCAAATCCTTCCGCCATTTGGCTGCGACAGGAGTTGCCGGTGCAGAGAAAAAGAATCGACTGGTGCGCCGGATCAGACGGCGCGATGGGCAGTCGAATCCGCACGGTGGTGCCTTTATTGATCAGGCTGTCGATTTCCAGCTCGCCTCTGTGTGCCTGAACGATATGCTTGACGATGGCGAGCCCTAATCCCGTTCCACCGAGATGCCGCGAGCGCGCTTTATCGACCCGATAAAAGCGTTCAGTGAGCCTCGGCAGATCCCTTTCCGAAATCCCAGGGCCGGTATCGGCAACGGTGATTTCGATTTGCCCGGCGCCATTCTGCGCGGTGATGAGTGACGCGGTCAAAGACACTTCGCCTCCGGACGGCGTGTACTTAACTGCATTATCGACCAGATTGATGAACAGTTGCTGCAAACGGTCGAGATCGCCCAATAGTCGCGCTAATCCTGGCTCCAGCCGTTGCGTCAACGTGACGCCTTTCTTGATCGCTTGATCCCGGAAAACTTCGAAAACGCGTTGGATCAATTGACTCACGTCTAAGGGTTGCAGCGAGAGTTGGATTTTGCCGGATTCCAAATCCGACAAGGTCAGCAAATCCTCCGTCAGACGGCTGAGCCGCTCGGAGTGGCGCTCGATGATCTCTAGAAATTGCGTGCTATCCTGTGGGTCAGTGGGTGGCGTATGGAGCAAGGTCTCGACGTAGCCGCGAATCGCGGTTAACGGAGTCCGTAGCTCATGCGACACGTTGGCCACGAAATCCGAGCGCATCGATTCGAAGCGCTTGATGTCGGTGATGTCGTGGAACACCAGGATCGAACCGAGGCGATGGCCCGCGCTGTCACACAGCCTGACCGCGTTCACGCGAAACCAACGCTCTTCGGCCAGTTCGACTTCTTTCGAATAGCGCCGGGCGGAAAAATCAAACGCCAAAACTTCCTCCAAAATCTTGTGCACTTCGGGATGGCGCGAAATTTCGAGCATCGAGACGCCTTGGAGGTCTCTCCCCTCAGCGACGTGAAACATGGCCTTTGCTTGATCGTTGATGACCAGCACCTGGCCTTTGGGATCGAGCACCAGCACGCCTTCGATCATGCAGCGCAGAATCGAATCGGCCTTTTCTTTTTCGCCGGTGATTTGCTGGAGATTATCGCGAATCTTAAGGCTCATGTCGTTGAGATGCCGTTCCAGCAGAGCGATTTCGTCGCTATTGCGAAACTGCAAGATGCCTTGGGGAAACTGGCCGCGCGCCACCTGGTCGGAAAAGAGCACGAGCGGCTTAAAGCGCCGGCTCAAGTAACGCGAAAAGAGCCAGGCCAACAGCAGCCCCACACCTGCCGCGACAAAAAGCCCCGTCAATAAAGCCACACGAAAGCTTTGCACCGCGGCTTCTATATCCTTCAGCGGTGTGGCGACGCGAACTATGCGATCTTGTCCGGAGCTGCCGTGCCGAAACGCGCGGTACAACAGGTCGTAACCGACGGTGGTGCTGTAGCGAATCGAGCTTCCTGAGCCGGTCTTCAACGCCTCGACGACTTCCGGCCGTAAGCCGTGGTTCTCCATTTTTACCGAAGCTTCCGCCGAATCACAAAGCACTCGGCCATCCAGCGCGATTACCGTCACGCGTAGACCAAGCTCCTGCGTGAGTTGGCGGCATTGTGTGTCGAGGGAGTTTCCTTGGACATCGAACGGTAGCACGCGGGCGATTAGCTGGGCCTCGCGCTCCATCCGGCCGCTCAACCAGTCGAGATAAAATTTCCTCAGGGTCGCGCTGGAGGAAAAATAGAAGCCCGTGAAGAGCAGGGCGACGACTATAAGATAGGAAAGAAAAACCTTGGCGGCGAGACTATTGTTCCAGAGCCTTTTCATCGAACTTGTAGCCGACACCGCGCAGAGTAAGGATCCACTGGGGTTTACTATCGTCTTTTTCGATCGCTTTGCGCAAGCGGCGGATATGGACGTCGACCGTTCTCGGCGTCACGAAGGTATCGCCGCCCCAGACGCGGTCGAGGAGTTGATCGCGATTCAAAACCCGGTTGGGATTCTGGACGAGAAATTTCAGCAGTTCAAACTCCTTGAGCGTGAGCTTGACCGTCTTGCCACGCGCGAAAACTTCGTAGGTGGCGAAGTCGATTTTGAGCCCGCCCTTGTTATAGCTGGGCAAATTTTCCGTCTGGCCGGCGCCATTGGCGCGGCGCAGAATCGCGCGTACTCGCGCCACCAACTCGCGCGGGCTGAAAGGCTTGGCCAAATAGTCGTCCGCGCCCAGCTCTAGGCCGAGCACGCGATCAGCCTCACCCGCTTTGGCGGTGAGCATGAGAATGGGCAGCTTGGCGGTGTCGGGACGTTCTCTAAGAAGCTTGCAAACCTCGATGCCGGACAAGCCCGGCAACATGAGATCGAGAATCACCAGATTCGGTTTGTCCCGTTGGATGATCTTGAGGGCTTGTTCCCCGTCTTCCGCCTCAAGAACTTTGTAACGTTCTTGAAGCAAATTATATTGGACGAGCTTGCGAATGTCCGGCTCGTCTTCGACGACTAGGATTTTGTGTGCTGCGTTACTCATATCTTATCTAAACCGATGGTGGCAACTCCTTCATGTGGCGGATGCTTTTCCCTTTGACCATGAAAATCACCATTTCTGCGATGTTGGTTGCATGGTCGGCGATGCGCTCGAGATATTTGGAGATTGAACTGATTTTCGTCGCCCGGCTGATGGTCTGAGGATTCTCCAGCATGAACGTCAGCGTTTCGCGAAATATTTGTGCGTTTAGGTTGTCGACCTCGTCGTCGTCTTTACAAACTTTGAGGGCGAGATCGGTGTCTTCCCGGACGAAGGCATCCAAACTTTCATGAATCATGCGCTGAGAGATTCGGGCCATTCTCGGAATGTCGATATAGGGCTTGAGCTGCGGTTCTTGATTCAACTCCAGCGCTCGTTCGCAGATGTTGACGGCCATGTCGCCGATGCGTTCCAAATCCGTGGTAATTTTTAAACCGGTGGTAATGAATCGCAGGTCGCGGCCCGCGGGTTGGTGCAATGCTAGGAGTTTGATGCACTGCTCGTCGATGTTAACGTCGAGACGGTTCACTTCATGGTCGCGTTCGATGATGATATTGCACAGGTCGGAATCGCGGTCGACCAGGGATTTAACCGCCTTTTGGATCTGGTCTTCGACCAATCCTCCCATGTAGAGTATCTCTTCGCGGAGCTTTGTCAGCTCTTCTTCGTATCTCTTGTCGGTATGCTCGGTTAACATCGATATCTCCTTCATCCGAAACGGCCGGTGATGTAATCTTCAGTCTGACGCTTCTCCGGCGCAGTGAAGAGCTTGCCGGTTTCGCCAAATTCTACCAACTCGCCCAAGTAGAAAAAAGCCGCGTAGTCGGAAACCCGGGCGGCCTGCTGCATGTTGTGGGTAACGATGACGATGGTGAAAGTTTCTTTCAGTTCGTGGATCAGCTCTTCAATCTTGGCCGTGGAGATCGGGTCGAGGGCTGAGCAGGGCTCGTCCATT
>JAERMN010000382.1 GCA_016844625.1 Deltaproteobacteria bacterium | reverse complement strand
CCGATCTTGCTGAAGCGCGATAAACGATCGGTGATCTGGATGAAGCCATCTTCGTCGATGCTGGCGATGTCACCGGTAACGTACCAGCCGCGCCGCAAGACTTGATCGGTAAGCTCTTCTTGATTGAGATAGCCGAGCATGACGTTGGGACCTTTGATCAGCAGTAACCCTTCTTGTCCCGGCCCGAGCGGCTGTCCAGTGTCGGGATCGATGACCTTCGCCGCGACACCGGGGATCGGATGGCCGACGGTGCCGGGCTTATGGCCGATCTGTTTATCCTTGCCGTCGGTGACATCGGGCGTGTTAACCGAGACTACCGGAGCTAATTCGGTACAGCCGTAGCCTTCAAGAATTGTCAGGCCAAACTTTTCTTGAAAGCCACTGGCGATTTGCTCGCGCAGTTTTTCCGCGCCGGCGATTAAGTAGCGTAAGCTGGCAAATTCTTCTTTCGTGCAGCGGCGCCAGTAGCTGACAAAAAATGTCGGCGTGCTGATCAGCAAGGTCGCTCGGTATTTCTGCACAGTCTCGCCAATCGTCTTGGCGTCTGTAGGATTAGGATGATAAACGGCGCCGAAACCGGCGAGCAGCGGTAGCCAGAGAGTGGCGGTAAAGCCGAAGGAATGAAATAGCGGCAAAACGCCCATAATCCGATCGCTCGGCGTGAACTGAATCACTTGGCAGATACCCTCGATATTCGAAATAATATTGTGGTGCGACAACATGACGCCTTTCGGCGTTCCCGTGCTGCCGCTGGAAAAGATAATCGTCGCTAGATCGTTGGGCCGTTGCTGCTTGACGGCGCGGCGGTTCAACCAGAGCGCCGGCAGGAGAAAGGCTTTCGCGGCGGTGGTAAACTTCCGTGTATCGGTGAACGTTTTTCGAATCGCTTCGACGAAAACCATGCCTTCCATGGTTTCGAGATTGGCCTTATTTAAGAAAGCTTCGGAGGTAATGATCGTCTTGATTTTGCACTGCGCGACCGCTGAAGTCATCGCTTCGGCGCCGGATGTGAAATTCAAATTTACCGGCACTTTGCCGGCGAGTAAGATCGCGATATTAACCAGCGCGCCGCCCACTGTTGCCGGTAGAATTACGCCGACCATCGCCTGATTCGGGCAATGGGTTCTCACCCAGCGCGCGAACAAGAGGCTCGCGACGAGAGATTTCCCATAGGTCAGTTCCGCGCCCGTAGTATCGGCCATGCAGAACGAGCGCCAACGGCGCTTGGCCATCTCGACGAACTTCGTGTGCAACAAATCGTTAGCGCTACGCCGGTATTCCACCGCCTCGCTTTCCAGTTCCAAGATGGCGTTGCGCACTTGATTGACGGTGGCTGTTGGCGGCAAGGCTGCGCCGAATGAAACCGTCACCGGATAGGGCGACTTCTTCGGCCATTTCCAAAAGAAGCGGCGGTCCTTGAAACTAAAAATGCTGCCCCACAGCTGATCCAAGTGCACCGGCACGATCGGCACGTTAGTGCCCTCGACGATTTTTTCAAAGCCGCGTTTCAGCGGCAGCAATCGGCCGGTGCGGCTGATCGCGCCCTCGGCGAAGATGCAGACCACATGGCCTTTTTCCAATTCATTGCGGGCGCGCTTGATCGACTCGACGATATCGCGCCGGTTGCTGGCCGACACCGGGATGGAGCGCATCAGGCGGAAAAACCAATGGAGCGATTTGAGATCGTAGTACTCGCGGTGCAGCATGAAACGGACGAAGCGCGGCAGCGACGCGCCGATCAAGATCGCGTCGACGAACGAGACATGATTGGCAATCAAGAGCGCAGGACCGTGGAGCGGTATTTTGTCCTCGCCGACGACTCGAATGCGGTAGACTGTGTTGGTAATAAGCCAGACAACAAAACGCACGAAATAGTCGGGTAGCAGATAGAGAATGATCAAAGTGCCGCCGAGGGTGAATAAGCCAATCAGCAAAACGATTGTGTCAGGCGACAGTTGTAACGGCGTCTTAAGCAGCCAGTGCGTCGCTGCCGCCAGGGCGATGCCGATGGTGTTCATGAAATTATTGGTCGCGATCAGCTGGCCTTTTTCTTCCTTGCCGCTGCGCTGCTGCAATAGCGCATTCAAAGGCACGGCGAACAGTCCGGCGGAGAAGCCGAGAAGCACAAGGGCTACGGCCGTGTATGGGTAGGAAGGCGCCGACCAAGCAAATAGCGCGAGGCACAAGCCCATCGTCACCGATCCGAGCGGCACTAGGCCCAATTCGATATGATCGCCGGAGAGTTTGCCCGCGGCGAGACTGCCGATGCCGATGCCGATCGCCAGGAACGTGCCGAGCAGGCCGATGTGAAACTCGTCAAGTTGGAGCAGTTCTTTGCCGAAGAAAAGTATGTTGATCTGCACCAGCGCGCCGAGAAACCAGAAATAGGAAATGCCGATCACGGTGAGCCAGAGCGGCCGTTCCGAGCGCAGGCGGCGTAGTCCGTTGGCGATCTCGCTAAATGGATTGAGCCGTAATAATTTCGCCGCGCCGGACGCCGGCACCTGGGTGATTCCCAAGCTGGTGAAATAGCCGAAGACCGCGATGGCGATCATCATCATGCCGATCAGCGGCAAGTTATTTTTCCAGATGGAAAAAATCGCGCTGCCGAGCGAGGTGCCCAGTATGATCGCCATGAACGTGCTCATCTCCAGAAGTCCATTGCCGCGCGACAAATCCTTCTCGGGCAGCATCTCGGGCAGGATGCCGTACTTGGCCGGACTGAAGAACGCGGAGTGCAGCCCCATCAAGAATACTGCGCCCAGCATGAGTTGAATCTGGCCGAAGAAAAACGCCGCCAGGGCAAAGGCCATGATGGCGATTTCCGATAGCTTCACCGTGACCAAAATAGTCCGCTTGCTGTAGACGTCGGCGAAATGGCCGGCGTAACCGGAAAACAGCGCCGACGGGAGAATGAACAGAAAGGCGATCAGCTCGACGTAGTTGTCGCCTTTGCCGGTGGCCAGATTCAAGGCGACGAACGAGACGACGATTTTCAAAAAATTATCGTTGAAAGCACCCAAGAACTGGGTCCAGAAAAAGGAGAGAAAACCGGGTTGTCTGAGCGTCTCAGCGTAATTGCCGTTGGCCATTGTTAGTTGCCAATTTACTCGTCTCGGCGTGCTTCGGCAAGAACGTAGGATGCCATCCGCGCGATACTTTGTGATGTTTTCTATGGTCGGCGCGAGCAGGCCACCGCTTTTGCGCCTTGCAACTCGCAGATAGACTCAACATAATGCCGCCTATGGAAATCACCCACCTAACGGTTCCGCAGTGGAAAACGCAATCGGGTTTACTGCACGGTTTCATGGGCCGGCGCGGCGGCAAGAGCGACGGCGTTTACGCTGGGTTAAATGTTTCCTATCGCGTCGGCGATGATCCGAAGGTTGTCAGTCAAAACCTTTGCGACATGAAGCAGGCGGTGGGCATCCACGACGGCAAGGTCGTGACTATGCGCCAGGTGCATGGCGATAAAATTATTGAAATCAAAGACAAACAGCTCAAAGAAGCGGGCGAGGCCGATGGCATGATCACCGGCGAGGCGGGTATTCATCTCGGCGTGCTGACCGCCGACTGTGTGCCGCTACTATTCATCGCGCCGAAACAAAGGTTGGCGGCGGCGCTGCATGCCGGCTGGCGCGGCACGTTGGCGGGGATCGCCGAGAAAGCAGTAGAGTTATTCAAGCAACGATACGACGTTACAGCGGATGAATTGGCAGTAGCGCTCGGGCCATCGATCGGCGTGTGCTGCTACGAAGTTAAAGATGATGTTGCCGGGCCGCTGATGAAAAAGTGGGGCAAGCTGACGACTCCAAGTATCGCTGTCAAAGATGGCAAGTCGTTCGTCAATCTGCGCCGGCTCAATCGCGACATTCTCCGCACCGCCGGTGTGCCAGGCAAACAGCTCCACGAGATCGGCCCGTGCACCCGTTGCGCGCCGGAAGATTTCTACTCCTACCGGCACCAGGGCGGGGAAACCGGGCGGCAAATCAGTATTGTCGGCTGGCTGACCGCCTGATTCGAGCTATTCTTAGTCTCGCCCTGGCGAGGTTTCTCTTGACGACGTGGTGCGAAGTCGTTAGCGTTAGCCAAATTATTTTAATTCAGGAGTCGAGTAACGGAGGAGAGATATGAGACTTACCCGGCGTAATTTCTTAACCAAAATCACCGTTGGCGTTGCCGGTTTAACCGTCGCGCGCGAT
>JAERMN010000046.1 GCA_016844625.1 Deltaproteobacteria bacterium | reverse complement strand
TCGCCGGCACCGGATATCGCCAGTTTCCTGGGGATGTAGTTGAGTCCGAATCACGGAAACTCGGAATATCTCGCGCAAAGGCGCAAAGTCCGCAAAGGTCGGAGAAATATAGTGAAGAATGCTCGGAAGATTATTTTTCCTTTCCTTCCGCACTTGGCGTGCTTGGCGTTCTTTGCGCGAGATATTCCGAGTTTCGGTTGCGGCGTAGCCGCGCTAGAATCTTCGTGGTGAATAGGTAAGGAGTATTAAATCATGGCCGACAAAGCGAAATATCTGATGATCGCCAGCATGGATGTCGATCCGGAGTACGACGCGATTTTCAATGAAGTCTACGACAACGAACATGTGCCCAATCTTAGCAAAGTGCCGGGCGTGGTCGGCATCAGCCGTTACCAACGCGGCACTTTAACAATGAACATCGGCGGGGAGAGAAAAACCATCGAGATCCCCAATGAGCCGGCCTACACGGCGATCTATGAATTGGAAACCCCCGACGTGCTCACCAGCCCGGCCTGGGACAAGGCGATCGAAGAGGGCCGCTGGCCAAGCCAAGTCAGACCGCATACCAAGAACCGCCGGCATGTACTTTTGAAACTGATGGACTAAAACAACCCTTGGCTCGAAGCCGGCGGATTTCGACAATGTCGACTGGGAGTCGACTGCCCCTTCCGTCTTTCCCGCATTATCGTCACCCCGGTGAAAACCGGGGTCCATCCCCGTCCCCTTAATCTGGATACCGTTTCCCAACGGTATGACGGACCTTCTGTTCGCCTGAAGCATGCCCTGAGCGTCCTGAGCCTGGTCGAAGGATCAAAGGGACATGGGATTTCAACCATCCCCGACACAGACATTAATTTCATCCAATCCTTCATCCTTCCCTGCCGCCCTCATTGAGGATCTTTTTCAACTCTGCGCCCACCGCTTCAGCCCTAGCCGCATCGACATGCGCTTCGAAGAGCGAAAACAGTTCCCGCTCTTCCTTGCGAATGTGACGTTCGAGTAAATCACCCACGTCAAAAATCAACTTCGCCAAGCCGCTCCCGGTTACGAGCTTAGGAACTGCTTGGCGCAGCTGCTCGTGCTGGCCGAGCAACTCATCGAGCAGCGCCGCGCTGCCCGGCACCGCCGTGCGCATAAGCGGAAAGAGGATTTCTTCCTCGGCGCGAAAGTGCGCGATCAGATTGGCGTTAAAAAAGTCGACTAATTCTTTGGCCCGTTCGCGCAGACCAGCGGCGCCCATCGGCTTTAACTGACCAAGCGCCTGCTTGCGACAGCGCAAAGCCAAGGCCAAGCCGTGATGATGGTCATGCGATAGAGGTACTAGACTGGGATGACGCATGGCGGGAACTCACTGGGTTGATGGATTGTTGGAGTGCTGGAGCAATGGGCGCCTTCCCCCCAACACTCCATTACTCCAATAGTCCATCACTGCAGTTTTCTCAGATCGCCCCTTGATTTCGCAGCACTGAAATTTTCCCGCTGTCATAGCCAAGCGACGCAAGTATCTCTTCCGTATGTTCTCCCAGCATCGGTGGCGGGCGATCGATGGACGGCGGCGTGCGGCTCATGTCGACGGCGTTGCCAATCAATTTCATCTTGCCCATTTTCGGATGCTCGACTTCCACGGGAAATCCGTAAGTCTTCACTTGCGGATCGGCGAAGACTTCGTCGAGAGTGTTGATCGGCGCGGCCGGGACATCTTTATCGATCAGCCGGCGCAGCCAATCTTCACGCTTGCCCCGGCGAAAAATCGGCGCCAGTTGCTTGTTTAGCGCATCGTAGTTTTCCACTCGCGCTTTGCGGTTGTTGAAACGGGGATCCTCTGCCCATTTCGGTTTGCCGACGACGTCGAAGAGGCCGAGCCAAAATTTTTCGGGTGAAGACATGTGCAGCACGAAGGCCAGGCCGTCTTGGTCCTCGAAAGCGAATACTCCCGCGGTCGTGGTGCGATGTTTGCGCCGCGGCACATGGCCGGTCTCGAAATAACGCGCCGCGTTCTCAGCGACAAAAGAAACCGACGCACGCAAGAGCGAAGTCTCGACATGTTGGCCTTCGCCGCTGAGCATCCGGTTCATCAGCGCGCTGAGCACGCCGTAGCAAGCATACATGCCGGTGAGATGATCAGAAAATGATATTCCCATCCCCTGCGGCTTGCCCGGATCGGTCAGCAAACTGAGCAAGCCGCTGCGCGCTTGTCCGATCGTGTCGTAACCCGGCATATCTCGGTACGGTCCCGTCGGGCCAAAACCTGAGATCGAACAATAGACCAGTTTCGCATTGGTTTTCTTGATGTCGTTGAACCCTAAGCCGCGCTTATCTAACACGCCGGGACGAAAGTTTTGAATAAACACATCGGCGCCGGCTAATAACTTGAGGGCGATGTCCCGACCCTCGTCCGTGCGAAAGTCTAATGTGACGCTCTTCTTATTGCGGTTGAGACTGCAAAACGTCGCGGCATAATTGCGCTCGCCCCAGCCACGAAACGGATCGCCGCGTTTGGGCTCTTCGATCTTGATCACGTCCGCGCCCATGTCCGCTAATAATTGCGAGGCGAACGGCCCGGTAACGTAACTCGCCGCCTCGATGATTTTGATTCCTGCCAATGCGCCGGCCATAATGTTTTTTCCAATCTGAGAAAATAAAAGGTTCTGTTCTTCCTAGCTGCTCGATGCAGCGGAAGTCAAGACCACGCGCAAACCCAAACTATGAAGCTAACTGGAGGGAACGGGGCACGAAGAAGGTGAATTTGGCGCCTTGGCCAGGCTGGCTTTGGACCGAGATTTCACCCTGCATGAGATCGAGATAGCGGCGCACGATATTCAAGCCCAGGCCGACGCCGTTGAAATGTCCGGTGTGTGCCTCTTTCAACTGCTCGAAGGCATTAAAAATTCTTCCTTGATCTTCGGCGGCGATACCGATGCCGGTGTCGGCGACGGTAAATTCGACGCGATCCTGATCGGGCCGATGGTGTACGCGCACTTCGATACGACCTGTGGGAGTAAACTTAAAGGCGTTGCCGATCAGGTTTTGCAGGATCTCTTCGAGCTTTAGAGAATCCGTCACTAAAGGTGGAATGCTCGCATCGATATCCCAGCGCACTTCGAGATGATTGTCGCGGTTAATCTGCTCTACCAAAACGCGGGCTTGGTCGATAATGTCATCGACCTCGACCGTGGCAAGCTCCAAAGTCAGGCGACCGGCGTCAAAGCGCGAGATGGTTAAGACATCGTTAATCATTTTGAGCAGCACGCGGGAGTTGCGGCAGATCTTTTCCGTGGCATCCAGTTGGCCGCGATTGAGCTCGCCAAAAAAACCGTCATGCAAAAGATCGGAGCTGCCGATGACGATATTGAGCGGTGTGCGCAGCTCATGGGACATCGCCGCGATGAACTCCGCCTTGGCGCGGGTGGCATCGAGCAGCTCTTGGTTTGTTTGCGCCAGCGCTTTAGTCTTGTCGCTCACCTCAGCGAACAGTTTGGCGTTTTCGCTAGCGACGCCGATTTGGCCGGCGATCGTTTGGATCAGCTCGATTTCGTCAGCCGCCAAATGGCGCTTGGTTCGATTGGCGACGTGCAGGGCGCCGATAATTTTCTCTTTTGCCATTATCGGAAACGCCGCGGCGCTGGCAAATTCCAATGCCACGACGCTCCCTTGCTCCGATAGCGCCGGCAAGCGTTCATCGTGCTGAATATCCTCGAGAACTAGACGCTCGCCGGTTTCAATCGCCTGGCCACTGACACCCGCATGCACGGAAAGCGTCGACACACTAGCCGCCATATCGTCACTCAGTCCGTGGAAAGCCTTCATTCTAAGCACACCATCCGCGTGATCGAGCTGATAGATCCAGGCGGCGTCGAAGCCCACCGTTTTGGCGATCTTATCAACCGCCTGGTCGTGAACCTCGTCCAAGTTGAGCGATTGGCTTACAGCCGCGCCGATCGTGTTCAACACTTCGAGTTGGCGTGAGCGCGTGATTACCTGGTCGAAAAGATTTGCCTTCTCGACGGCCAGGGCGATATGCTCGCACATCGAGGTCAAGAGCCGTAATTCCTCGTCGGCCAGGATACGTTTGTCCTTACCGCTCAGACCCAGTGTGCCTAAAAGTTTACCGTGAATCTTGATCGGTAGCATGGCCAGAAAATGAAATCCGGCGTCCCGGCTGGCGTTGCTCGCGCTTATTTGTGCGTAACGCGGGTCGCTCTGAAGGTCGTCGAAAATGAGCGATTCGCCGGTCTTGGCAACATGGCCGGCCACACTGAGCCCTTTGCCCAACCGTTGAATCCCGGTCCAAGACTCCGGGTGTATTTCAAATACCGCGCGCGAAATCAGGTTCTCTCGTTCGCCATCGAATAAATAAATCCGCGTCGTATCGAAATGAAATATCGCGGTGATCTGCTCGACGACTTGTTGGAGCACGCGATCCAAGTCGAGAGACTGATTGACCGTCTTAGTGACGTCGTAAAGCGCCGCGACCTGGCCGGTGCGCTGCTCGATCCTTTGTTCGAGATTGGCGTAGGAGTTTTTGAGAACGTCGGCCATTTTATTAAATTCGCTGGCGAGCTGGCCAATCTCGTCACTGCTCTTGACACTCGCTCGGTGTTCCAAGTTGCCGTGCGCCATAATCGCCACGCCCGCCCTAAGATCCTGTATCGGTCTAGTGAACTTTCCGCTCAACCAAACTATCACCAGTGCTGCCACCGCCAAAATAGCTATCAGCAACACTGCACCGTTGCGGTGAAATTTCGCCAGATCGGCGAGCGCAAGTTCTAGCGGCTTTTCCACGACCACTGCCCAGCCCAGTTCGTTTATAACCGCGTAGGTGCTGAGCACTTGAGTACCGCCGATTCCCTGTCCGTCGGCCCCAGGATTCCCGTCTGGCGCGCTCCGTTCAACAAAGCCAGTGAATTTTGCTTGGCCCTTAAGATCGATCCGTCTAGGCACGTTAGGCCCATCGGGGTGGGCAATCACGTTGCCGCTCTTATCGATTAGATAAGCGTAACCACCATGGCTGAAGCGTCTTTCGCTGAAGGTATCGTGGAGAAGCTTTAAATTAACCTTCGCCGCCACAACGCCGCCCCGGTTCACCGGTTCTGTCTTAAGCGGCACGGCTAGAGTGAGAAAAGGTGCGCTATTTCCCGACCTAGACGCGGCGCTGACAAATTGCTTGCCGCGACTGGCTTCGCGAAAAAATGCGGCGTTTCGCTGATCTTGAAGATCTTTACCTGAGTAGAGCTTAGTTTCAGAGAATTTAAGGAGCTCGAGGCCGTCAGCATTGAGAACTGCAAGCTCACTAAATGCGGGATCGTTCTTTAACAACAGTAAGCCGAGTAAATGTTGTTCATCGCCGCCGAGGGGAGGGATCGACATACCGAGCGCGGCGTCGTGGAGCCGCTCAAGCTTATGAGCTACTAAAGTCTCGACGTGCCGGGCAGTGGCTGAGGCCACTTCGGTTTGTAATTTAGCCGTAGCAAGCCGAATTTGCGAACGGGTGTAAACTGAACCGATGTAAGCACTGACAAGAAGCGCGCCGGCTAACAGCCCAAGCCCCCACGCCATCAGGCGGTAGCGAATGCTGCCTCGCCACCCCGCCAACCGCGAGTCTGGTTGATCAGTCATCGATCCGCTATGTGAAGTGGGCACTCCGTTCCGAGCAGCGGGTGTTGTCTAAATTTGCCCGCAATGATCGTCGCAGTCGGTGCATTAGCGCCAAGGCCTATTGTTTAACCGTTTAAACCTCGCCCGCCGCATGTTTTAAATCCTGAGCCGAGCCAACTCAGATCTCTGGGACGAGTCAATTACGAACCTCCATCGGACGATAGCAATCCTCAAGCGGCCTTCCTCATGACGTACATCAAAACGGCTGCGCGTGAGCCATAGAATCCCAACAGTGAAAAAGTGCATCCTTTTGATGAATTGTTTATCGCTCTTCGGTGTGCATTTTGCCAGGCGGTGGAGTATTACCCGGCGGTGAAACCATGGCGACGATCTCACTGCGGCTAAAGCGCCAGCCGCCGCCAAACTTTCGCCCCGGAATCGATCCGTCTTTGACCAATTTATAAACCGTTCGAGGATGGATTTGTAAAAGCTCGGCAACTTCGCCGGCGGTCAGTATTTCGTCCATGACAGGCCTCCTGTACCTAAATTGCTACTGGGCCTAGATACAGGCAGATTTCATGCCATGAATTTAACTATGCAAGAAGTAACAAAAGACGACAGAAGAAGACGAGTTTCGCAGGAAAATCCTCCGTGCAAGTGCAGGAAAAGTGAAACCTGGTGCGCACTGAAACAAATATGTAAATGCGTCGACTAACGAGCAAAGGCCACACACTACAGACAAATAAAACGAAGCTGACAGCAATTGAGTGCAATTGGCGGAAACCCACCTGAGGTCTGAAATGTGTCCCCCAAGCTCGGCTACGCGCCTAAATAGGCCTCGACCACCTTGGGATTCTCCAACAGCTCCGCGCTCGGTCCCGATAACACGATAGCGCCGTTTTCCATGACGTACGCATAGTCGGCGATTTTGAGCGCCTGACGAGCGTTCTGCTCCACCAGAAAAATCGTCAAACCGCGCTGGTTGAGATCGCGTAAAGTGCGAAAAATTTCTTGGACTAGCAAAGGCGCCAAGCCCATCGACGGCTCATCGAGTAGCAGCAAACGCGGCTTGGCCATCAGCGCACGGGCGATGGCGAGCATTTGCTGTTCGCCACCGGAAAGATTGCCGGCCGTGCCATCGACTCGTTCGCGCAAGCGCGGAAAGAGCTCTAAAGAATTCTCCAAATCGGAATCTATTTCACCTGTCCGTTGGCGCCGATAGGCCCCCAGCAACAGATTTTCTCGAACCGTGAGCGAGGTGAGAATTTCCCGCCCTTCCGGCACTTGAACCAAGCCATTGGCGACGATGCGATGGGACGGAAGCTTACGCAACTCAACCCCGTCAAGCATGACCGACCCCGCAGTGGCTCGAATCAATCCCGAGAGCGCCAAGAGCGTGGTCGATTTGCCCGCGCCATTGGCGCCGAGCAGCGTGGTGATCTTACCGCGCTCGAGGCTGAAGTCGATGCCCTTCACCGCTTCGATCACACCGTAATGAACGCGCAGGCCTGTGACTTGGAGAAAACTGCTCATGAAGCCGCACCGCTTCGCCCGTCGATTACGTCATCGTCTTGGCCCAAGTAAGCCTCGATAACTTCGGGGTTCGCGCGAATCTCTTCGGGCCTGCCTTGAGCGATCAGCCGGCCAAAATTCAACACCGCGATACGTTGGCAGATCTCCATCACAAAGCGCATGTCATGCTCGATGATGAGAATACTCAGCGCGCCGTCGCTGACTTTGAGGATTTCGCCCATCAAGTTATCTTTCTCGACGCTGTTCATGCCGGCGGCCGGTTCATCGAGGAGCAATAACTTTGGCCCAGTCGCCAACGCCCGCGCGATTTCCAAACGGCGCTGCTCGCCATAGGACAGAGTCCCGGCGCAGCGCTCAGCTTTATCGGCGAGCCCGACGCGGAATAAAAGCTCGCGCGCGCGCTCACGCTCACGCGCCTCGGCCCGCCGATGACTCGGCAGCGGCAAAAGCATGCTAAGCGCGCTGTAGCTCGGGCGATCGCCCAACGCCACCAAGACATTCTCCAGCAAAGTCATCTCTTTGAAGACGCGAATATTTTGGAAAGTGCGCGCCACCCCACACCGGGTAATTTTAAAGGGCGCCATGCCGTCCAGGCTCTGCCCCAAAAACTCGATAGTGCCGGCGCTGGGAGTGAGCAGACCCGTAATGAGATTGAACACCGTAGTTTTACCGGCGCCGTTGGGACCGATCAAACCGAAAATTCCGCGCTCGGCAACAGTAAGGCTCAATTCCACAAGCACCTTGAGGCCGCCAAAATTCTTCGACACTTTGTTAAGTGTGAGCATGATGCTCTAGCGCGCGGCTTTCGGCGCGCTCGGCCGGGCGAAGCGGCAAAGCTCCCAAAGACCTTTCGGTGAGTAGAGAACAATAACGATCAAGATCACGCCGTTGATGAGCGGCCGGTAGTAGCCCAAGCCGCGCAGCAGCTCGGGCAATAAGGTGATCAGCACGCCGCCGAGCGCCGCGCCCCATGGACTGCCCGTACCACCCAACACGCCCATCGCGAGAATTTCCACGCCACGATCGAAACCATATTCATTGGGGCTAATAAAAAAGGTGAAATGGGCATTGAGTCCGCCGGCTAATCCGGCCAGTCCGGCGCCGGCGACGAAGGCGAAGAGTTTAAAAGCGCGCACATTCAAGCCGATTAATTCGGCCGCGGTTTCATCTTGGGCAATGGCGACCATCGTTCTGCCATTGCGCGACCGTGCTAATCGTAAGAGCACGTAAAGCGCCATGCCGACCGCGGCGGCAACATCGTACCACTCGCTCAGCTGCGGAATGCCGTTGAGACCTAAAGCACCGCCGGTCAGCGCTTCGGTGTTGAGAATAACAATTCGCACCACCTCGCCAAAGGCGAGGGTCGCCATCGCCAAATAAACACCCGACAGCCGGAGCGTCGGCCGTCCGATCGCAAGCGCGATCAGTGCCGGCAGAAGAACGCCCGCCATAACCGCCGGCCAGAGCGCCATGCCGCTTTTAAGTGTTAGGAGCGCGGCGGTGTAGGCGCCCAGTCCCATGAACGCAGCGTTGGCGACGGTGAGCAGGCCGCAAGACAAAGTCAGATAGATCGACAATGCCAGCAATACATTGGTGCCTAGCGAAAGCACCAAAGTGCTGTACGTGGACCAAAAACTGTCGAGCCATTCCATCTTGGTTTTTAAACGTTGGTTGTGAATTTGAAATTAAATAAGGCCGCTGAACAGCGTCAGGCGCGCCGCTGCGCGGCGTGGCCGAATAGACCTCGGGGACGGAGCAACAAGATCGTGAATAAGAGAGCGAACGCGACGGCGTCGCGCATGCTCGAGCCGATGTAAGCAACGGAAAATACCTCGGCGAAGCCAAGAAAAAAACCGCCGAGCAATGCGCCGCGGATATCGCCCATGCCGCCGAGAATCACCACAGCGATGCCTTTATGCAGCATCGGCTGCCCCATGCCGGGAAAAACCGCATTGCTGTAGAGCGCAATCAAGACGCCGGCCACGCCGCCGAGCAACGACGCGATCACCGCGGTGACGCGAAACAGTCCTTCGACGTCGACACCGACCAGCGCCACCGCTTTGACCGACTCGGCCAAGCCGCGCAGCGCGCAGCCAACCTGAGTTTTCTTCAACCCCCAAAGTAAAACTGCCATTAAAACAAATGCCAGAAAAACTATTTCTACTTCAAGCCAAGTGATCTGGACGGCGCCCAAACTCAATCCGTCGGCAGGCAACATGTCGGCGGGGAAGCGTAAATTTTCCGCACCGAACAAGCCTTGGATCGTGCTGTTAAGCGCGATCGCCAAACCGATAGTGGCGATCATCGGCGCCAGGTGGGGCGCCTGGCGCGCGCGCAAAGGCGCGAAGATGAATTTATCGAGCAACCAACCGGCGCTCGCAGTAACCAGCATGGCGACAAGAATCGCCGGCAACAATGGCAGCTTGAAGAATAGAACAGCTTGCAGCGCCGCATAGGCACCGAGCATAAAGAGCGCACCGTGGGCCAAATTGACGACGCCCAGAACGCCGAAAACTAAAGTAAAGCCGAGTGCGAACAGTGCGTAGACACCGCCGAGGGAGATCGCGTTGACGAACTGTTGAGCGAGCATCCGTTACTCACTGTTAAAAGCCCGCCTCTTGAGGCGGGAACATTATTATGGGGTTTCCAAAGGGGGCGAGCATCCCCTTTGGTCAAGGGCGGGGTTTAGTACCCCGCCCGCGAAGTGTATTCGTTTATTTTTGGATGACGTAGTGACTGCCCTTAGTCATCATAACGATGGCGGTTTGCACGGCGTCGTAGCCGGCCGGCTTGCCATCCTTGTCGTTGACCTGGCGAAACTTGAACGGGCCGGTGGCGCCGTTGTATTGGGTCGCCGGCAACGCATTGCGCAGAGCCGTGCGGTCAGCTTCGAGCCTGCCGGTGAGTTTAGTCTTCTTAAGCGCCTGGGCGACAATATAAATAGCGTCGTAGGCTTGCGCGGCGAACTGGTCGGGCAAAGCACCATGGGCTTTTTGATAGGCGCCAATGAAGCGTTTATTCTCGGCCGCGGGATTCTCAATGGACCACGGGCTGCCGACCCACAGATTATCTGAATTGTCTTTGGCCAAATCGAAAACCTTAGGCGAGTTCATACCGTTGCCGCCGATGAACGGCAAGGTAATGCCCAACTGGCGCGCTTGAACCATCGCCGGCGCCCCTTCGGCCACCAATGCCGACATCACGATCGCATCGGCGTTGCTGGCTTTGATCTTGGTGAGCTGCGGCTTGAAATCGACATCGCCCTTGGCGAAAGTCTCGGTGGTCGTCACCGGAATCTTCAGGGCTTCGAGAGCTTTTTTGAAATTGTCGTAACCGCTCTTGGTAAATATATCGTCGTTACCGTAGAGCACCGCGACTTTTTTCACGCCGGTTTTCTGCGTCGCCACTTTTAACGTCACCGGCACAATATCCGCCTCGGTGACTGAGTTGCGAAACACGTAATTGCCGATCGATGTAATTCCATCGGCGGTGTTGGACGTTCCGAATACAACAATTTTTGCCCCTTGGGCAACGGGATTCGAGGCTTGGGCCGAGTTCGACAGCGTCGGGCCGAAGAGCATCAACACTTTGTCCTGAAAAATGAGCTTCTTGAATACGTTGATCCCTTCTTCTTTTTTGCCCTGCTCGTCTTCGATGACGAGCTCAATCTTGCTGCCGTTCACCCCGCCGCTGGCGTTGATCTCCCCCACGGCAAGCTCAAAGCCTTTGCGGATCGGTACGCCGTATTGAGCGGCATTACCGGTCAACGCCTCAGCGACACCGATCTTGATCTGGGCCGATGCTGGATTTGTCAGGTAACCGATCGCGATCAGCGCTCCGCAAACGATCTGTTTCAGTTTCATGCCGATCCCCTGCTCACCCTAGCTATTTCTTTGCCGCGTCGATCTGCCAAAGGTACAGCGTGTGATCCCAGCTTGACCCATCCTTGATATGCTCGGTCTTGAGCGGCTTCCAGTCGCCCATGTCGAAATCATGCGACACGATGCGCGAGCCCGGCTTCATCTGCTTCCAGATATTAGGCCGGATCATTAAGTTCACTTCCGGCAGCAAATACATCGTCAGCACGCTCGCCGCCGAGAGATCGACGGTGCGGATATCCTGCTGGCGAATTTCGACCAGTTTTTCCACGCCGGCCTTCTTGATGTTCTCGTGCGATTCTTTGATCCGCTCCGGATCGATTTCAAAGCCAATCGCCCGCACGCCGTATTTCTTGGCCGCCGTGACGACGATTCTGCCGTCGCCCGAGCCCAGATCGTAGACCACGTCGCCTTTCTTGACTCCGGCAAGATCGAGCATTCGCTCCACCACTTCCTGCGGCGTCGGCACGTAAGGAACAATCTTCCCCTCTTGCGCCGAGACCCGTGTCACCGCTTGCACCCACATCATCACGAGTGCCAGTAAAATAAACCTTGCTGTTTTTCTCATGGTCGCCTCCTTCGGTTCACTACTGTGTTGACTGCGAATTCCAATCGGTGCGCGAAGCGCACCCTACTTGCCCTTTGCGTACTTTGCATTGCTATATCTTAAAATTTGCGCGGCTCGCGCAAATTTTCCGGCGACCTGAAATACTCGAACACGGGGATTGACTCGCGCCAAGGCGCAAAGCACGCCAAGTTCGGAAGGAAAAGATAGATAATCCAAAAATAGCGCGAAGCGCACCCTACGAAAACCTTCGTGTCCTTCGTGGTGAATCCGACTTTTCTCATTTTGGTTGCGGCTCCGCCGCGCTAGGTTCTTTGCGGTTACCCGATTCCGAATCTCGTTGACTTCCCGGACGAAATTACCAAATATGCTGCTTTAAGCAAATCACTAAGATGCGAAATCAATTTGACGCGATCATCATCGGCGCTGGCCACAATGGCCTCACCAGTGCCGCTTATTTAGCCAAGGCCGGCAAAAAAGTTCTCGTCCTGGAACGGCGCCATGTGCTCGGTGGCGCGGCGGTCACGGAAGAAATTTATCCGGGTTTCAAATATTCCGTCTGCTCCTACGTCGTGAGTCTGCTCCGCCCCGAGGTCATCCGCGAGCTCGAGCTGCCCAAATACGATCTCGAAATCATTCCTCTCGATAGTACTTTGACGCCGATGCCCGACGGCGACTATCTTTTTCGCTGCGGCGATCACGCCAGAACCCGGCGCGAGATCGCGCGCCACTCGACGACCGACGCCGAAGCCTACGAGCAGTACGGCCAGCTTATGGTGCAGATGGCGATGGCAGTAAAGCCCATGCTCGGCATGATTCCGCCCGAGCCGACGACGTGGAATCCCAAAGACCTCTTTGGCCTCGCCACCGTCGGCAATCATTTTCGCGGCCTTGGCGACAAACTCTTGTACGGCCTCACCAAGCTCATGACCATGAGCTCCGCCGACTTTCTCGACGAATGGTTCGAGACCGACGTGCTCAAAGCGACCATGTCGGCGAGCGGCATCATCGGCACGTTTATGGGACCGCGCTCGCCGGGCACGGCTTACGTGCTCTTGCACCACTATATGGGCGAGCTCGACGGCGCGTTTCGCTCTTGGGGATTTGCCCGCGGCGGCACCGGCGCGATCAGCCGCGTGATCGCCGAGGCGGCGCGCCATCACGGTGCAGAGATAAGAACCGAAGCGCCGGTCGATCAGGTGCTGATCAAAAACGGCCGGGCTTACGGCGTTGTGCTTGAGTCGGGAGAAGAAATCCAAGCCAAAGTCATCGTCTCCGGCGTCGATCCCAAGCGGACCTTTTTGAAAATGGTCGACAGCAAAAATCTCGCGCCGGATTTCATCAAGCAAGTGAATGATTTCAAAATTCGCGGCTCCTCGGCTAAAGTAAATCTATCGCTGGACGGGCTGCCGAGTTTCACCGCCATGCCCGGCAACGGCCCGCACCTGACCGGCGCAATTTCCATCAGCCCGAGCCTGGACTACATTGAGCGCGCCTACGACGACGCCAAGTATGGCGATTTCTCGCGCCGGCCCTACATGGATATCATTTTGCCGTCCATGCTCGATCCGTCCATGGCGCCGCCGGGAAAGCATGTGATGTCGATCTTCGTCCAATACGCGCCCTATCATTTAAAAAGCGGCACCTGGCCGGCGAAACGCGAGGCGTTCGGCAACGCCGTGATCGACACGCTGAGTGAATACGCGCCGAACCTGAAAGACATCATTCTGCACCGCCAGGTGGTGACGCCTTGGGATCTGGAGCAGGAGTTCGGCCTCACCGAGGGAAATATTTTTCAGGGCGAGTTGACGCTCGATCAACTTTTCTTTCTCCGCCCGGTGGCCGGCTGGGCTAAATACCGCACGCCGATTAAGAATCTTTATATGTGCGGCGCCTGTACCCACCCCGGCGGCGGCGTGATGGCCGCATCGGGAAGATTGGCTGCGCTGGAAATATTAAAAGACACCCAAAGGAGCTTTCTCTAATCGCCGTGGCAAAATACGACGCGATCGTGATCGGCGCCGGCCACAATGGTCTGGTGACCGCCGCCTATCTCGCCAAGGCGGGCAAGAAAATTCTAGTCCTAGAACGCCGGCCAGTGATCGGCGGCATTGCCGCCAGCGAAGAAATTATCGCTGGTTTTAAGTACGCTACTTGCGCTCACCTCGCCGGCGCGTTTGCGCCTGCAATCGTCTCTGAACTCAATCTCCAAAAGCATGGGTTAGAAATTCTCGCCCTCGATCCGCTGATGTTCGCGCCGAGCCTCGATGGCAAGCCACTTTTGATTCCGCGCGAGCAAATAAGAGCGATCGAAGAAATCCGCCGCCATTCAGCGCGCGACGCGGAGAAATTTGCCGAGTTTTGTGCGCTGACTAAAAAGTTGTCTGAATTCCTCCTTACCCTTTACTCCTTACCGCTGCCCGATCGCGCCACGCCCGGCGAATTCAACCCGATGGAGCTCGTCAAAGCGGCGTGGAAATTTCACCGCCTCGGCAAAAAGGAGATGTACGAGTTCTTGCGCATCCTGCCCATGAGCATGGCCGATTTGCTCGGCGAATGGTTCGCCAACGAAGCGCTCAAAGCCGCCATCGCCGCCGCCAGCATGCTCGGCTCCTTTGTCGGGCCGCGCCAACAGGGGACCGCTTACAATTTTCTCTACCATCAACACGGCGCCGGCACCGGCGCGTTTCGCGCCGCCGGCTTGGTCCGCGGCGGCATGAGTCGCATCCCGCACGCGCTGTCGCTCGCGGCGCAGCAACGCGGCGCCGAGATTCGCACCGACGCCGAGGTCACGACCGTCACGACAAAAAATGGCAGAGCGACCGGCGTCGTGCTCGCCAATGGAACCGAGTTCGCCGCCGACGTTGTCATCTCCAGCGTCGATGTCAAAAAAACTTTTCTGAAACTGGTCGAGCCGACATACATCGACCCGCAGTTTTTGCTTCAAGTGAAAAATATTCGCGCCCGCGGCACGGTGGCGAAAGTGAATCTGGCGCTGGATGCCCTGCCGAATTTCAAATCGTCCACGGCGAAAGCCGCCGAGCTTGGCGGCATTATTCACGTTGGCCCGACCATGGAATATCTAGAGCGTGCAGCCGACGACGCCAAGTACGGCCGCGTCTCCGAACAGCCGTTTTTGGAAATCACGATTCCATCGATTAGCGATCCGTCGCTGGCGCCCGCCGGTAAGCATGTGATGTCGGTCTGGATGCAATCGGCGCCCTATCATTTAAAAAATGGCGGGTGGAGTAAACAGCGCGACGCCCTCGGCGATACGGTCGTGAGCTTGATTGAAGAGTACGCGCCGGGATTCAAAAACTCGATCCTACACCGCCAAGTTTTATCGCCGCTCGATCTCGAACGGACCTACGGTTTGACCGAAGGGCATCTCTACCACGCCGAGCTCGCGCTCGATCAGATCTTCTTCATGCGCCCCGTCCCGGGCTGGTCGCGCTACCACACGCCGATTGATCATCTCTATCTCTGCGGCTCGGGCACGCATCCTGGAGGCGGCGTAACTGGACTACCGGGTTACTATGCCGCCAAAGAAATCCTTAAGAGCCTTAAGAGAAAAGCGCCGTAGCTGACGATCGTCTAGGATTTCTCCGCCGTCCGTGATAGACGGGGAAACAATTTTTAGGGCTCTTCCGGGTTTATTGTGAAGCAGTTTTTACCACCAAGGACCCAGAGCGGCAAAGCCGCAACCGAAATGAGAAAAGTAGGATTCACCACGAAGGACACGAAGGGTTTCGTAGGGTGCGCTTGGCGCACGGTCAGTCTCGGATTGTCTCGCGCCAAGCATGTCCTGAGTTTAATCGAAGGGGCGCAAAGCACGCCAAGTTCGGCCCCCTTGTCATTTCGACCGAAGGGAGAAATCTTTCTTAGATCCCTCGCATTCGCTCGGGATGACCGGCCGAGGCCCGTCACCTTGACGGCCTTGGCGTCCCTTCGACTTCGCTCAGGACATGCTTTGCGCGAGATATTCCAACTTTCGCTTGCGGCTGTGCCGCGTTGGAATCTTCGTGGCGAACAAAACAAACCAAACGTGACACGGTAGTCACACGAAGCCAGAAGAGCCATTTTTAGAAGGCCCAATTGAATGAAACTTTATCTCGCCCTTCACGAAAGCTCGCATCCCGATCAGACGCGAATTCTCGCCGAGGTTGACGGCAAACTCATCGATCTTAACCTCGCCTACGCCGCCTTGCTTTCCGAGACGGCAAATCATGCCAGCGCCTACGAGCTTGCTGACTACTATTTTCCGCCAACGCTCGCGGCCTTTCTCCAACGCGGCGAGCCGGCGCGAGAAGCGTTGGACGAGGTCGCTACGTTCGCGCGCCGAAGCGGCGTCGGTGAATTGCGCGGTCCGGCCCGCGAGAAGATCGCTTACGATGCCAAAGAGGTTCGGCTCTTGCCGCCATTGCAAAATCCTGAGAAAAGTTTCGTCATCGGCTTTTCGGACCGAGCAAGAGTTATTGACCCGCTGCCGAAAGCGGACATCCCCACCGGCTTTTACAAGCTGCCGCAAACTTTCGTTGCCAACCGGGCGCCGATCGTCTGGCCGAAGTTTTCAAATGAAGTCGACGCCGATGGCTGCTTGGCGATTGTCATCGGCAAGGCGGGGAAAAGAATCGCACCGGAAAAAGCTTGGGAACATGTCGCCGGCGCGATGCTCATGATCGATATCACCGCCCGCGACGTCAACAAGCGCGAAGGGTTGACGAACAACAACCTGCTCGGCAAAAATTTTCCTTCGAGTACATGCCTCGGCCCGGCCGTGCTGATCGGCAACTCTCGAAAAGATTTCGAAGCGCTAGAAGTCGAGCTATCGATCAATAGAGTAGTGAAGCAAAGATTTGCCCTCCGCGATTGCGTCTTCACGGTCGAGCAAATAATCGCCCGCTGGTCGATCCTCGGCATCAAACCGGGCGACTGGCTCGCCATCGGCGCCAGCATGGCGCTCACAGGCGACCGGCTGCAAAATCCCGTGCCGTTCAAAATCGGCTCGACGATCCGCTGCTTTTCGCCCGCTATCGGCGAGCTGTCGCACCAAGTCGTCCCGTCAGGAGGTTTGCGCCGATGAAACTCGCCACTTATCTCGACCAAGGGCAAGAACGCATCGGCGCCGTCGACAGCGCCGGGCGACTCGTCGATTTACATCGTGCCTACGCCTCTTATCTCCGCGAGGTTGAGTCCATTCCCAGCGCTGAACAGTTGGCCGCTGCCGTCCTCGGCCGCGACATGGTGGAGTTTTTAAAGCACGGTGAAAAAGCCTTGGAAGCCGCGCGCAAGGCGCTCGCGCACGCGGAGAAGAGTTCTAACAGTAATGTGACGATCGACCGCCAACAGGCACGCCTCATGGCGCCGGTGCCGCGTCCCGGCGCGCTGGTGTCCGCGGGCAAAAACTTTTCCGACCATGTGTCTGAAATGTCGTCGAAGCAAGGCCCGAGCGATCCGGTGGCATTCTTGAAGTCATCGGCAAACCTTGTGTCGACGTTGGTATTGACGACGCGCTCGATTACGTCGCCGGCTATTCGGCATTCAACGACATCAGCGCCCGCGACGTGATTCGCGCTGAAAACAAAACGGGCATTCACTTAGTGGGCAAAAGCTTTCCGGGTTTCGCGCCGATGGGTCCGTATCTTGTCACTGCCGATGAAATCCCCGATCCGCAGCATCTTAAACTCTGGCTCCGCGTCAACGGCGAAACCCGCCAGGATTCCAATCTCGGTTATATGATTTTTAAGATTCGCGACATGATCGCCTATTGGTCGCAGATGGGACTCAATCCCGGCGACGTGCTCACCACCGGCACGCCGCGCGGTGTTGCCGCCGGCAGGAAACCAGACCAAACACCCTGGTGGCTAAAACCCGGCGACCTGGTCGAAGCCGAAGTGGAGAATATCGGCCGGCTCAAAAACCGTATCGTCGGCGAATGAAATCTCGCAACTCGATGAAACGCCGCGC
>JAERMN010000381.1 GCA_016844625.1 Deltaproteobacteria bacterium | reverse complement strand
TTTCCGACGCGCTACTTGGTCAACGACGCCTGCGTGCTCACGGGCAAGCCCAACGTTCATGGCAGCATCTTTCAGTTCGAAGGCCAGGCGACGGTTTTCTATCCCGGCAAAGGCCCTTGCTATCGTTGCTTGTATCCCGAGCCGCCACCGGCCGAGATGGCTGATTCTCGGCAAGGGTGACAGCCTGGTCGGCAGGTTGCTCCACTTCAACACGCTGACGATGGAGATCAACATGTTGAAGCTCCGGCGCGATCCTAGCTGCCCGATGTGCGGCGATAACCCGACGATCCACGAACTGATCGACTACGAGGAATTTTGCAGCTTGCGCCACTGAGCTTGGCGCCGGGAAGGCTCTGCCAAGTTAGAAAAGAAACTATCACCACGAAGGACACGAAGAGGACGAAGTTCGGAGTAATAATTATCCGAAACCTTCGTGTTCTTCGTGCCTTCGTGGTGACAACGAATTTTTACTCGAGAGCTTTAAATCGCGCGGCGGCCATGATGGCCGCCCCTTTTTTTTGGCGCCGCGAAAGCGCGTTGACGCGCTGCGCCAGGACGTTCTTTGGCGAGCCCCACGGCGACTTGCAGCGATTTGATTTCGCTTTGCGTCAGCGGCCGGAGTTCTCCGAGCGGCAGGTGGCCTAACTCAATGGTTCCGACCCGAATACGAACCAGTTTTTCGACAAAGTAGCCGAGCGCTTCGAACATGCGGCGCACTTCGCGCTTGCGTCCTTCATGCACTTCGATCTCGACCCATGCGTTAGTCTTAAGCTTTTCCACGACGCGGGCGCGCGCCGGCGCGGACATGCCGTCTTCTAGGCGGATGCCTTCTCGCAATCGGGCAAAATCTTCTTGTGTCGGACAACTGCTGAGCTTCACCCGGTAAACTTTGGTCACGCCGAAACGTGGATGAGATAAGCGGAGCGCCAAGTCACCATCGTTGGTGAGGAGCAAAAGCCCGGTCGTGTTGTAATCGAGGCGGCCGACGGGAAAGACCCGGCGTTTCTCGCCGAGCCTGGAGATATAGGGCGTAATGTCAGGACGATGTTGCGGGTCGTTCAACGTGGTGATTACGCCGGGTGGCTTGTGAAAGGCGTAGTAAAGCGGCGCGGCCGCGCTCTTGATGCGTTTGCCGTCAACCTTGATGCTGTCCTTGAACGGATCGGCCTGTGAGCCCAGTTTGGAAATAACCGTGCCGTTTACCGTAATCCGCCCCTCTTCGATCCACCGTTCCGCCTCGCGGCGCGAGGCCAAGCCGGCGCGGGCAATTATTTTTTGCAGCCGTTCCATGGCCTAGCTATATTGCAATCCTTAAAAATTTACGCGGCTTGCGCAAATTTTCCAGTGATCGGGAATGCTCGAACACGGGGATTGACTCCCGCCAAGGCGCAAAGTACGCCAGGTTCGGAATCGAAAGATTGATCATTTTACAAACCATCCTGTTCATTTTTTTCGACCTTTGCGGTCTTGGCGTCCCTTCGACGAGGCTCAGGACATGCTTTGCGGGAGATATTCCAATTTCTTTTTTGCGCCCGTTGCGCTCTTTGCGGTGAAATCTCTTCTTCCCTTGGCTGGGGCTTTGCCGCACTAGGCAATGCGCTACTTTTCCTCAAGCTGTTCGAGGGAAATGATGTCGCCGGGAATCTCCGGCAGAGAGATTTCATCCATCTCTTTTAGCGTCGGCAGATGGGTCAAGTCTTTCAGATTGAAGAGCTGCAAAAACTCCGGCGTCGTGCCGTAGAGAAACGGCCGTCCAGGCACGTCTTTGCGCGCCACGGCGCGGATCAGATTGCGCTCAAGCAGTGTCGCGATCACGCCGTCGACATCGACGCCGCGAATCGCTTCGATCTCGGCTTTGGTGATCGGTTGGCGATAAGCGATGATCGCCAGGGTTTCCAAAGTCGCCTTGCCCATGCGTGCCGGCCGGCCGCCGAGAAATTTCTTGACCCAATCGGCATTGACCTTCGCCGTCCGCAATTGATAGCCACCGGCTACTTCGACCAATCGAACGCCGCGCCGGGCCGTTTCGCATTCGGCCTGGAGTTCGTTCACAACCGCTTGAATCGTATCCTTGTCGACGCTCTCCAAGACTTCGCCAAAGCGCTGTAGCGTTTGGGGGCCGTCGGCGACGAACAGAAGACTTTCGACGATCGACTTTACGTCTTCACGTTCCATGCGGTTCATCCTTATTCTCGGCCATGTCGTCGTCGATGACGGCATGCTCCGCGGCTTCGTCCATCCCCGCCGCGGCTTCGATCATGATAGGTCCGGCCATTTCTTCTTGGAAGATGCGAATCGCGCGCACCTTGACCAGCTCCAGCATCGCCAAGAAGGTCACGACCACTTCCATGCGGTTTTTGACCTCGGCGAACAACGAGTCGAACAAGACTCTATCTTGTCGGCGCAGGTTGTCGAGCAAAAAGGTCATCTTTTCGCGCACGGTGATTTTGTCGAGGGTGACGTCGTGGAAGGTGTCTTTGGGCAGCCGGTCGATCACCCGCTTGAGCGCGCCCAACAGCTCGAAGACCGAGAGCTCGCGAAAACCGCGCGGCCCGACTTCTTCGGTCGGGGCCGCCGCGCGGATGAAAACGTCGCGGGTCAAAATCTCGCGCTGTTCCAATTGTTCAGCGGCGTCCTTGTAACGCTGATAGTCCAGCAGCCGGCGGATTAACTCCTCGCGCGGGTCGACGCCCTCTTCTTCATCGGGCTCATCGGCGCCGGCGGGCAAGAGCATGCGCGACTTGATGTGGATCAGAGTCGACGCCATGACGAGAAACTCGCCCGCGACGTCGAGGCTAAGCGTTTCCATCAGGTCTAGAGTCGCCAGATATTGCTCGGTGATGGTCGCGATCGGAATGTCAGTAATACTGACTTCGTTCTTCTTGATCAGATGCAGCAAGAGGTCGAGCGGCCCCTCGAATATCGGCAGTTGAACGTGCGTGCTCACAGTCCCAGCGTCTCGCGAACTTCAATCATCGTCGCGGCGGCTTGCTTTTGCGCCATTTGATTGCCGGCGCGCAAAACTTCTTCAACTTCCCTTGGCTTGCTTTCAAATTGCGCGCGTTTTTCACGAAACGGCGCGAGGTCGTCGATGACATGCCTGATCATGATTTTCTTGCAGTCGAGACAGCCGATGCCAGCGCTGCGGCAGCCCGCCGACACCTCGGCGATCTCGTCCGGTGTCGAGTAGACTTTATGCAGCTGAAATGCCGGGCATTTCTCCGGCTCGCCCGGATCGGTGCGCCGTGCGCGCGCCGGATCGGTAACCATGCGGCTAATTTTCTGGTCAATTTCTTTGGGCGCGTCGGAGAGAAAAACTGCGTTACCGTAGCTCTTGCTCATCTTGCGGCCGTCGAGTCCTGGCAATTTTTGCGTCTCTGTCAGCAACACTTCCGGCTCGGGAAATATCGGTTTGTAAACTTGATTGAAGCGCCGGACAATTTCGCGAGTCAGTTCAACATGCGGCGCTTGGTCGACACCGACGGGCACTTTGTTAGCTTTATAGATCGTGATGTCCGCTGCCTGCAAGACCGGATAGCCGAGAAAACCGTAGGTCGAAAGATCTTTGCCGGTGAGCTCTTTGATCTGCTCTTTGTAGGTTGGATTACGCTCCAGCCAGGGCACCGGCGTAATCATCGAGTAGAGCAAATGGAGTTCGGCGTGTTCCTTAATGCGCGACTGGCGGAATAACACCGCTTTCGTCGGGTCCAAACCGACGCTCAGCCAGTCCATTACCATTTCGACGGTGCTCTGGTTGATACCTTGCGGCGTAGCGTAATCGGTCGTCAGTGCGTGCCAGTCGGCAACAAAAAAATAACAGCGATAGTGATCTTGCAGTTTGACCCAGTTTTTCAACGCACCATGCAAATGGCCGAGGTGCAGCTGACCGGTAGGCCGCGCGCCGCTAACGATAGTCTCCATAACTCCCCAGTCTAAACCAGTCCCAAAAACATTTTGAGCAAAAATTCCATCGGCGGGTCGATGACCCGATCGAGTATGCGAGTATAGAGCAGCACGATGAGTATCAGCATACCGAAACGCTCGATTCCAGCAAGTTTCGAAGACAACGGTTCCGGTAGCAATCCTACGGCAACTCGCCCACCGTCCAACGGCGGTAATGGGAATAGATTAAAAACCGCCAGCGCGATATTAATCAAGATACCGCTCTGAGCCATCAGCACCATGGGCGCGAGAAAACTCGCAACTCCGGTCCTGGCGACGCCGTGCGGTGCTGCAGCCAGGGGCATCAGCAATTTCCATGCGATCACAAAGCCCAAAGCAAGCAGCAAATTCATCACCGGCCCCGCCAGGGCGACCCACACCATGTCGCGCTTGGGATTGCGCAGATTGTGAAAGTTCACCGGCACCGGCTTGGCG
>JAERMN010000380.1 GCA_016844625.1 Deltaproteobacteria bacterium | reverse complement strand
GACCGAGTCGGCGGTGCAGAAGGCAGCACCGGCGGCGGTACGCGATAAAATTATCGAGGTGCTGCGCGAGGGCGCGGCGACCCGGCGCCTGTTTCAAGACAAGACCGCCCAGTTGGTCGCCGTCCAGGGTAAATTGGCGGCGCGGCGCGCGAGCTTGAACGAGATCCAAAAGCAGATCGAGGCGATCCGCAAACAGTCGAGGCTGGATTTGCTGTCTCTCGATAGTCCGCCGCTCTGGACCGCTCTATTCACCGCTGAAGCGACTCGATCGATCGCTGTGCAAACCCGTGAACGCTCTCTAAAATTTTATCACGAGGCGGTCGATTTTTTCCAACTCTTCCGAACGCGCATGCTCTTTCACCTGGCGCTGTTTGTCGCGCTGGTGGGGTTGTTTCTTTTTCTCCGTCACTTGTCGCGTAAGCCCAGCGCCATCCAGCCAACGGTTGCCGAGCACTTCATCCTCGAGCGCAGCTTCTCTTCCGCGTTGCTCCTGGCGCTTGTTTCTGTGCCGTTTGTCTACTCCGGCGGCAACCCGCAAATCCTTCGGCTCAGCGTGATTCCAGGGCTGATGCCGGTCTTGATGTTGGCGCCGGCGATCTTTGCGCCGCGGCTGCGGTTCGGCTTTTATTTTTTCACGGTTATTTATCTGCTCGACTTCTTGCGCAATTATCTGCCGCCGCAATGGCTGCTCGCCCGGCTATTGCTATTGTCCGTGGCCGTTTTCGGCACCGTCGGCATCGCCTTACTGCTCAGGGCGCAGAAGCGTGAGTCGGCGGCGGCGAATGTGCCAAGCGGCGCGATGCGCTCGCTCCTCCATATCGGCATGTTGCTTTTCGTCGGTTCCTTGAGTGCCAATGTCGCGGGGAATCTGACTATCGCCGAGCTTCTGGTCTCGCCGTTGGTGCGGGTCCTTTTCCTTGGCGCAGCGATACGCCTGGGCGCGGTCGTGGCAACGACCTTCGCCCTGATGGCGCTGCGCACGCCGCTAGCGTTGCTCTCGCGCATGGTTCGGGACCGGGGCGAGGTAGTCGCTATGCAAGTACGGCGCATGGTTAACCTGGCGGCCACCGGTCTATGGATTTATATGGCCTTAGTTAACCTCGGTTTAGTTCCAGACGTGCAAAACGCGCTTGATAACTTTTTGCAGCTGGAATGGCAAGTGGGCGCGGCGGTCATTTCAGTGCGTGACTTCGTCAATTTTATTTTGGTCTTTTTCGCCGCCTATGTCCTATCGCGGCTGCTCCGTGTCATCTTGGCTGAGGAGATTTTCCCCCGCTTCCAGATGGCGCGCGGCGTGCCCGACGCGTTGGAGCTTTTGGCCCGCTACGGCGTGTTGCTATTCGGTTTTCTGCTTGCGCTAACCTCCGCTGGCGTCAACTTGAGCCAGGTGACGCTCGCGGTGAGCGCCCTCGGCGTGGGCATCGGCTTCGGTCTGCAAAATATCGTCAACAATTTTGTTTCGGGGCTTATTCTGGTTTTTGAACATCCCATTCAAGTTGGCGATTTTGTCGAGGTCGGAAGCCACTTTGGCAGGGTGCAGCGGATCGGTTTTCGCGCCAGCGTGGTGCGTACCCTCGACGGCGCCGAAGTGATCGTCCCCAATGCTGAACTGATCGGCACCAAAGTTACCAACTGGTCGCTCTCGGATCACCTTAGAAGGGTCACAGTTGAGGTGCCGGTTCGCATCGGCACAGATCCCGACCGCGTGATCGATATTCTTTACGGGATAGCGCGCAGCCACGCCGATGTACTCGCCGATCCTGCTCCCAGCGCCGCGCTAGCACAATTTGGCGATAGCTCGTTGAAATTTATACTGCGCTGTTGGACTCAAAGCGAAAAGTTCGGCTCGGTACGTAACGCTCTGACGCTGGCGATCGACAAGGCTTTTCAGGAAGCGGGGATTCAGATTCCATTTGCTCAAACCGATGTCCACTTGCATTGGCCGGACAAGCCGGGTGTCGGCATAGCGCCGATCGAGAAACCGAAGTGAATTTACGTCAGGCGCCAGCGATCGACTAGAGTGGTTCAGTTTCGCCAAAATTTGTCGGGGCAACCCTGTGTGGTTGCCCATTCGGAGGGCAGGCACGTAGGCCTGCCCCTACATCGATGCGACTGGGGCGAAAGAAACTCAACTTCGCGCAAGATATTAAACTGGATTCGCGTCTCTCATGAAGTCTAGTACCACCAACGAAGCCGAGCTTTATTTCGAGCGGGGCGGCCCCGCTTACCGATTGATGCAACGGATCGGCGTGATCCAAGGCGATGGTCCGTCGGTTGAAAGGCGCATCTTCTTTTCGATTGCCGTCGCGTGGATGCCGCTTTTGGTTTTTGCATTACTCGATGGACGCGCGCTCGGACCGACGCCCAGAGAGTCGATGCTGCTGGACTTCGCGACCTATGCGCGCTTTTTTCTCGGTGTGCCGCTGCTGCTGATCGCAGACGTGGTCGTCGGACCTCGACTGACCGCCGCCGGACTGCGCTTCATTGGCGACGGATTCGTCGGTCAGAGCGACCTGGGTAAATTCAGCGCTGCCGTCGCACGGGTTCAGCAGCGGCGCGAAGCGCTGACTCCTGAGCTTGTCATCGTCGGCATCGCCTTTTTGGGCGCCTGGTATCTGTCGGTGGATCAGTGGTATGCGAGTGCAGCAGCGAGCTGGAAATCCTTAGTACTGCCGAACGGCAGTCTTTCACTCGGCGGCCTGTGGAACCAATTTGTCGCCATACCGTTCTTGCAATTCTTATTTCTTCGCTGGATATGGCGTTTAGTCATTTGGACTCTGTTTCTTTACGAGATGGCCGCGCTCGACTTGAATCTGGTTACGACCCATGCGGATCAGGCGGGTGGACTGGGTTTTCTCGGCACCGCGCATAGCTTTCTTGGAATATTTAGCTTCGGCACGGGAGCCGTCGTCAGCGCCGACGCCGCCTTTAGGATCTACTTTGAAGCGGCGCCAATTGAGTCGTTCCAGTTGATCTTTGTCGGCTACATCGTGCTCAACGAGATTCTTTTCGTCGGTCCTCTGCTGGTGTTTTTGCCCGGCCTCTTTGAGGCTCGATTGGCGGGGCTGCGCCAATACTCCGTGCTCATGAATCAGTACAACCGCGCCTTCCACCAGCGCTGGATTAAAAACCAACCGGCATCCGAGGAGCCGCTTTTGGGAACTGCTGATATACAGTCATTGGCCGATTTAGGAAACAGTTTTGACCGCGTCCGGGCGATGAGAGACTTTCCTTTCGGCACGCGATTGATTCTTCAGATCGCGGTCATGTCCGCTTTGCCGGCGCTGCCATTACTGCTGCTGGTCGTGCCCGTGACGCAGATTCTCAAGGTGCTGGGCAAGGCGATTTTGTGAATCCATAAGCCAGTGACCAGTGACCAGCGAGCAGAGAAAGAATAGAATTCATAGTATGGAGTTCTGGAGCCGATAAGTACGAACTCGCTAGTGTTGGAAGGTCGGGCACAATGAAAATCTTGTTGCGCATCATCCTAGGAATCGTCATTGTGGGAATGACCCTGTGGGGCGTCGGTTTATTCTATCTCTCGCCGCTTTTGCCCGAGGGGTGGCGGGCGTTTGGCGCCGGCGGTTACGCCGTGCTGACGATGCTGGCTTTTTTCTTGCTGCCGCGCCGCGGCAGAACCGCGCTCGCTGCCACGGCGGTCTTTGCGATGCTGGTTTTCTTATTCTTTCGAATCCCCGCGTCGAATAATCGCGATTGGCAGCCGGACGTGGCGCAAACGCCCTATGCCACGATCAACGGCGACCTGATTACGATTCACAACGTGAGGAACTTCGACTATCGCAGCGATGCCGATTTCGACCCCCGTTGGGAAAATCGCACCTACAACCTGAGTAAGCTCGATTCCGCCGAGATCATCGCCGTGTACTGGGCCGGCAAAGCGATTGCCCATGTGATGGTGAGCTTTGGCTTCGAGGGCAAGGATTATCTTACGGTGTCGATCGAGACGCGCAAAGAGAATGGCGAGAGTTATTCGACCCTCGCCGGATTTTTCCGACAAAACCTGCGGCGGATTTTTCTCGATTACATAAAGTCGATGAACGATTTGCGCGAGCGACCGAGCTATTACAATACGCTGACGACCAATTGCACGACCACTATTTTGATGCACACGCGCATGAACCCGGAGTCGCCGCCGATGTCGTGGAAAGTGCTGCTCAGCGGCTACGTTCCCGATTATCTCTATGATCTCGGCCGGCTCGACACGTCGCGGCCGTTTGCCGAGCTGGAAAAAATGTCGCGCGTCAATGACCGCGCTCATGGCGCCGATAAGGATGCGGCGTTTTCGCAGCGCATCCGGGAGGGTCTACCGATTCCCGCGCCGCTGGCGCAACCGTAACGAGTGAAGGGTTG
>JAERMN010000379.1 GCA_016844625.1 Deltaproteobacteria bacterium | reverse complement strand
CTGGAGCCCCAAGGGTGGAATTGTCTACACGCCGCTCGAAGGTTTTAGTTTCTCGTTCAGCTACTCTCAAGGTGTGCGGATTCCGACGGTGAGCGAGATCTTTGCCAAGGGTCCGTTCGGCTCCAATCCGACTTTGAAACCGATGAAGAGCGAAAACTTCGAGTTGGGCGCCAAGCTCCAACCGGCGTCGTGGTTGGAAAGCTCCATCGCACTTTTTTATACTCCGGTGAAAGACGAGATTTTATTCACCGTCACCGATCCGGTCTTCTTCACTGGTCTAAATAACAACGTCAAACGGACACTTCGCCGCGGTGTGGAGTTCTCGGCAAAAAGCCGCTGGGGACAATTATTCGACGGTTTCGTCAATTACACTTTCACCAAGGCAACCTTTGAAACCGACATTCTCTTGTTCTCAGGCCAAGTCAGCAAAGGCGATGAGTTGCCGCTGATCCCGCGCCATAAAGTCAATGCCGGAATCAACTGGCATCCGTTGGATGGTTTGACGATCTCCTTGCTCGGCAACTATGTCGGCCGGCAATTCATGCTCAATGACGAACCCAATAACGCCAAAAGACTCGCCGATTACTTTGTCTTGAATAGCCGCATCGCCTACACCTGGAAAAACTGGACCGCCCATCTTGCGATCAATAATCTGACCGATCGCAAGTATTCCACCTTCGGTGTGCTCGGCTTCAGCCAGCCATCGTTCGTGCCAGCGCCAGGAGTCAACGTGTTCGGTGGAATATCGTTCCGCTATTAGGGTGTTCATGTGCCCGTGATATCGTTGCCGGACCGTCGCGTAGTCGGCATGCTGTTTTGGGTTGCTGTATTGGCGCTGCTGCTAAATACACCGCCAACGCCGCAAGCCGGGCAGCGAGTCATCGTCGATGATCTGGGCTTCAAGGTTTTGGTCAATGAAAAAATCCGCAGAGTTGTATCCCTAGTGCCGACCAATTCGGAGATGGTTTGTTTGTTGGATTGTGAGCGCTTGAAAGGCGGAACCCGCTACGACGAGTTCCCCCAAGAGTTGCGCCGGCGAATTCAACTCAAACAAGTCGAAGTCATCGGCGGCGGCTTCGATGCCAATCTGGAGAAGATCGTCCAACTCCAGCCGGATTTGATCCTCACCAACGGGCCGACCCAGCAGAGGTTTGCCGTGCCGCTAAAAAACATGGGCTATTCTGTTTTGAGCCTCTGGCCGCGTGACATGGCGGGGCTAAAAAGAGATTTTTCGCTTCTCGGTGAACTGCTGGGGCAAGAACGGAAAGCCAAACTAATCATCGAAGAAATGGAACATCAGTTCGCGGCAGTTAAAGCGAAATCGGAAAACAAACTGAAGAAACGAGTGTATTTGCAGATGTGGACCGAGCCGCTGATCACGGTCGGCAAAGCTTCGTTCCCTGACTGGCTCGCCGGCGCCGCGGGCGGGGTTAACGTTTTTGGCGACCTGCCATTTGACTCGGGGCAAATCGGTTTGGAATCGCTGATCCAGAGAAATCCCGAGGTGCTTTTTTTTCTGGCCGACCAAGAGCCGTTCGTGAAAACCATCAGGACGAGGCCGGGCTGGTCGTCAATCCGTGGTGTCGAAGATTCGCATTTTTGCTTTATCGAAGAATCTGACATCAGGCGAAGCGTCATGTTCATGGCAGGCCTGGCTAAAATCCACGGCTGCCTTTTCCGTGAAAAACCAACCAAACAACCGGTTAGAGCGGAGTCGAAGTGATGCAGCAGAGTCGGCGCGCGTTGCTCATTGTGATGGCTCTGCTGTTTTCCTTCGTCCTCGCCATGAGCATCGGCCCGGTACCTATCTCTATCTTCGAATGGTCCGCCACCGACAAGGTGATTCTCTTTAACTTACGTCTGCCGCGCATTCTCTCCGCCTTCTTCGTCGGCGGTGGACTGGCGTTGGCGGGAGCGATCTTCCAAGGGCTGTTCCGTAATCCGATTGCCGATAGTTACCTGCTCGGTGTCTCGTCAGGCGCGTCGTTAGGCGCGGCGGCGGCGATCGTTCTTAAGCTCGCTTCGCCCCTGGCCAATTTCGCCGCGGTAAGCTGCTTCGCCTTTATCGGATCGCTTGCCGCGCTCGCTCTGGTATTCTATTTCGGCCGGCGCAATGGCGAATTCTCAATCTTCCGCCTGCTGCTCTCCGGCTTGGGCGTCGGCCTTTTTCTCTCGTCCCTCGTCGCCATCTTCATGCTCATGGCCGGTGAAGAGCTAAAAGCGTTAATATTTTTCTTCCTCGGCGGATTCTCCAGTTCGAGCTGGGACACCACCTGGGTATCCATCGCGTGCATTCCCCTCGCCGTCTTAGTTGCCTGTTACTTCGCTCCGGAACTCAATGTGCTTCTGCTCGGTGAAGAAACCGCCGCGAGCAGCGGCGTTCGCACCGGGCGAATTCAATTATTTTACGCAATTCTCGCCGCGTTGCTGACTTCCATCTCGGTTTCCGTCGCCGGTCTGATTGGTTTTGTCGGATTGATCGTACCTCATATGATCCGATTGATCTTTGGCGCCGATCACCGAACTCTGTTCCCACTGACATTTTTTAGCGGTGGTATTTTTCTTATTCTATGCGACACAGCGGCGCGCACGATCATCGCCCCTGCCGAACTGCCCGTCGGCATCGTCACCTCGTTGGTCGGTGTGCCGATCTTTCTCTACCTGATCCGCAGCGAAACGGGTGACTACGACCTTTAGCATGCCATCGCCAACCGCCATCGAGAGCCGCAGCGTTTCGTTTAAGTACGCGAACCAATCGGTACTGACCGACATCACGTTCTCGATCGGCGCCGGCGAACTGGTCGCGCTGATCGGACCCAACGGCTCCGGCAAGACCACGCTGCTGAAAATACTCCTCGGCTTCTTGCCGCCGAGCGCTGGCTCAGTAACTCTCGGCGCTAAACCGTTGTCGTCCTACGCACCTAAAGAACGTGCGAAACAAATCGCCTATGTGTCGCAGCAACCGCAGTTAAGTTTCCCGCTCACTGCCTTTCAATTGGTCTCCCTAGGACGATATCCGCATGGCCCGCGCGGCAGACTATCGAGCGTGGACAAGCTGGCGGTGGAAACCGCCCTGGGTCACACCGACGCTATGAATTTAAGTGAACGGAACTTCAACACGCTGAGCGGCGGCGAAAAGCAGAAAGTTTTAATCGCCCGCGCGTTAGCTCAAAGCGCGCGGATTCTCTTGCTCGATGAGCCGACTTTACACCTGGACCTTTACTATCAACTACAAATCCTCACGGCTCTAAAAAATCTCTGCAGGGAGCAGGGAATCGCCGTCATCACCGTTTTGCACGATGTAAATCTGGTTTCGCTGTTCGCCGACAAAGCGCTGCTGCTCAGTGACGGATCGCTGCGCGCCTTCGGCCCCGTCGCCGAAGTCGTCACTGAAGCCAGCATCAGAGAATTATTGGGCGTGGAGATGAAGGCTATTGACAATGACCAAACCGGCGCACGCTACTTCGTGCCGCAGCAGCCATTTAGCCGGTAAACGACACATCGCTGCTAAGACGCCCGATTCGCTTTCCGATACCCCAGAGCATCCTGCGCGATGATCATCTTTTGCACGTTCGAGGAGCCTTCCACTATCTGGTAAGACTTGGCGTCGCGGAAGTAGCGCTCGACGGGGAACTCGGTGGAATAACCGTAGGCGCCGAGAATCTTCATCGCCGCATCGGCGGCGAAGTTGGCGGCTTCCGCCGCGCAATACTTACCGATGGAAGTTTCTAAATTGTTCGGCTTTTTTTGATCCGCCAACCACGCGGCGCGGTAGACCAGCAGACGCGCCGCTTCTTCGTGCGTAATCATCTGTGCGATCATATCTTGGTTCATCTGAAACTCGCCGATCTTCTGGCCAAACTGCACCCGCTGATTGCAATAACTAAGCGCCGCTTCTTTCGCGGCGCGCGCCACGCCCAACGCGCCGGCGGCGCAGTTGAGCCGCGTTTGATTCAATTGCCACATGCAAATCTTAAAGCCGTCGCCTTCGTTGCCGAGGCGGTTGGCAACTGGAATGGAAAAATTGTCGAAGGTCAGTTCGCCGAGCGGCGAGCAATGCGCGCCCATGGTTTCGAGCGTTCGGCGCGTCAACCCCGGTTGGCTCCAGTCGGTGAAAAACGCGCTCATGCCGCGATGCTTTTGGCTTTTATCCGTGTAGGCATAAACCAGCCCGCCGTTGGTGACCGGGCCGTTGGATATCCAGAGTTTGCCGCCGTTGAGCAAATAC